>NZ_JBVVQU010000011.1:2124-136180 GCF_055811555.1 Mesorhizobium sp. WSM4813 | reverse complement strand
ACCGCCCGCAATTACCGCGCCGTTGTCACTCTCGCGGCTATTGTCCTATGGTTGCGGTAACTGTCCACACGGCCTAGTCCACTTGCAATTGTCTTGCCGCATTGCCAGTGTCGAGCTGGGGAACCACAGGTTGCAGGGGAGCGGTTGGCAGTGGCACAGCCAGGCACAGCGGAAGCCGAATGGCTGGCAAAGGCGCATGAGCAGTTGATCTCGGACAAGTCGATCCAGTTCGATCTGCCGGCCTATGTGCCACCCCAGCCACCCGACTGGTTGAAGCCGCTGCTGGACCTGTTGTCGTCGCTCGGTCCCTACATGATCTATCTGTTCTGGGGGGCGGTGATATCAGGTGCCGCGATCATCCTGCTCCTGGTCTTTCTCGAGATGAAAGGTATCGCCTGGCGCCTGCCCTGGCAGCGCGCGCGGCGCGAAACCGAGGCGGCACAAGCATGGCGTCCAGACGCCGGCGCCGCGCAGATCCTGCTGGCGGAAGCCGACGCGCTGGCCGCGCGAGGCGACTATGACGACGCGGTTCATCTCCTGCTTCGCCGCAGTGTCGCCGATATTGCCGGCCGGCTGCCGGATTTCCTGCGGCCGTCGCTCACCGCGCGCGACATCGCCGCCGCCCCCGCCATCCCGGCGCGGGCGCGTGGCGCCTTCACTGAGATCGCACGCATCGTCGAAGCCGCATTGTTCGCACGCCGGCCGGTCGGCGCCGAGGGCTGGCGGGAAGCACGCGGCGCCTATGAGCGTTTCGTCTTCCGGGATGCCTGGATATGAGCGCGACGACGATTGAACCAGCGGCACAGGAACCGTTCAATCGAAGAACGCTATTCTGGGGTATTTTTGCCAGCCTGCTTGCGGCGGCGGGTTTCTTCCTGCTGTCCACCTATGCTCCCGACTTCCGCCAACCCGGCAACGGCGGCGCGACGCCGCTGTCGAAAAGCGGCGTCGGCTATGCGGGCCTTGCGGAATGGATGCGGCTGACCGGCAACCCGTCTTCCATGGCGCGGACCGATCAGGAGCTTGGTGCCGACATGTTGCTGATCGTCACCATTTCGCCCGAGAGCGATCGCGCGGCGCTCGACCACATTCTCGAACTTCGGCAGGACCAGGTTACCCTCTTCGTCCTCCCCAAATGGCAGACCCTGCCGCTGGAGGAGCACGAAGGATGGAACATGAAATTCGGGCGATTGCCCGATTCCGTGGTGAATCAATGGCTCGGCCGGATCGCCAATGCAAAGATCGGCGTCGGCCAAAGCACGGTGCAGCAACTCGACGTCGAAGGCCGGCTCGTTGCCGCCCCCGACGAATTGCAGTGGGTGGCGGACGAGCATCCAATCATAGCAGCCGGGAACGACAAGGCTGTGCTCACCGAACTGGATGACAAGCCTTTTTATATCCTGACGGACCCCGACCTGATCAATAACGCCGCGCTAGGAGATTCCGACAAGGCGGCAGCCGCGCTCGACCTGATTGCATTGCTGCAACCCGAAAAGGGCCCAGTCATGTTCGATCTCACGCTGCATGGCGCGGGGCGAAAATATGACCTTGCCAAGCTCTTGGTCGAACCGCCATTTCTGGCGCTGACACTGACGATCCTGGCTGCGGCGGCGCTGGCTTTCCTGCACGGCCTCGGCCGTTTCGGCCCACCGCGCGCCGAATTGCGCGCCATCGCCTTTGGCAAGCGCGCGCTGGTGGATACGACGGCGATGCTGTTGCGGCGCGCCGGGCGGCTCGAGGAACTGGGAGGCCGTTACGCGGCCTTGATGCGGGTGCGCGCCGGCGCTTTGCTGGGAGCACCGCAGGGATTGCAAGGAGAAGCGCTCGACCACTGGCTCGATTCCCGCGACAAGGACGAGACCAGAGGATTCACCACGCGGGCGCAGGCCGTCGGCGAAGCGAAAAATCTGACACAAATGCACGAGGCAGCGAAACAGCTGCACGATTGGACGGCAAGGAGGCTCGGTGAACGTCGATGATGTGAAGGCCCTGGCGACACGGATCAGGGAAGAAGTGGCCAAGGCGATCACCGGGCAGCACGACACGGTCGACCTGATGCTGACGGCCTTGTTCGCCGGCGGGCATATCCTGCTGGAAGGCCCTCCGGGCACGGCCAAGACAATGACCGCGCGCTGCTTCGCCCAGGCTCTGGGTGTCGCCTACGGGCGCATACAGTTCACGCCGGACCTGATGCCTGGCGATATCGTCGGATCGAACATCTACAATTTCCAGACCGGACAGTTCACGCTGACGCGCGGTCCGATCTTCTGTGATCTTTTGCTTGCCGACGAGATCAACCGCACGCCGCCCAAGACACAGGCAGCACTTCTGGAGGCGATGCAGGAGCATGCGGTCACCTTCGACGGCACCACGCATTCGCTGGGCCGCAACTTCATGGTGGTCGCGACCCAAAACCCGATCGAGCATCAGGGTGTCTATCCCCTGCCCGAGGCACAGCTCGACCGCTTCCTGTTCAAGCACCGGGTCAGCTATCCCGGCCCCGAGGAGGAACGGGCCATCATCATCCATCACGGCGGCGGCTCCGCGTCGCACGACATTGCGCAGTACGGCATCAAGGCGCAGGCGGACCGCAAGACACTGGAGAACGCGCTCGCCACCGTCGGCTCCGTCACACTTGTCGACGACGTCGTCGGTTATATCGCTTCGCTGGTGCGCGCCACGCGCAACACCGCCGATTTAGAGGTTGGTGCCAGTCCACGCGCGGGCGCCATGCTGGCCAGGGCGGCACGAGCGCGGGCGGCGCTGGATGGGCGCGCCTATGTGATCCCAGACGACGTCAAGGCGCTGGCGGTGCCGGCGCTGCGCCATCGCGTCATCCTGTCGCCGGCCGCGCAGATCGATGGGCGCATGGTCGAGCAGATCGTCTCCGACCTGGTCGATCAGACGGAAGCGCCGCGTTGATCTATCCGAGCGGCCGAGCAGTGTGGGCGGCGGCGGCAGGCGCGGTGCCGGCCTTCCTGGTCGCGCTGGCGCTGCCGTCGTTGTGGTATCTCGGTTTGCTGTGGATCTGCATGCTGCTCGCCTTCCTGGCGGCGGACGCCGCGGCAGGACGCGGGCGGGCATCGCTGGACGCCGGCCTCCACGCGCCGCCGCAGGTCGGCGTCGGCGGGCAGTTCACCGTTCATGTCGCCGCCTATTTTTCAAGCCGGACGCGGACCCTGGAGGCGCGCGTCGGCCATGATGCGCGCCTGGCGCCGATGGGCGGCACCGGCGGCCCCCTGGCTCCCACCAGCGACGGCGGATCGCTCGACCTTCGGTTTCAGGCGCTGCGGCGCGGCATCGCCAGCTTCGATCGTCTGTGGGTGCGCTGGCGCGGGCCGTTCGGACTGGTCTGGAACCAGGTCGTCCTGCCGATGGAAAACAAGGTGGCAGTGTTGCCCGACGTCCGCAGCGCCCGCGACCAAGCGATCACGCTGCTGCAGCGCGACGCCCTGCCCGACGGGAACGCCCAGCGCCGGGCCGGACAGGGCCGGGAGTTCGAGGCGCTCAAGGATTATCAGCCCGGCATGGGCCGGCGGATGATCGACTGGAAGCGCAGCGCCCGCCACGGCAGGCTTCTGGCGCGCGAGTTCCGCATCGAGGAGAACAACAACATCGTGCTGGCTATCGACAGCGGACGCTTGATGTGCGAGCCGGTCGACGGTGTACCGAAGGTGGACCGGGCGGTGGCGGCCGCCTTGCTGTCGGGATTCATCGCGCTCAAGGGCGGCGACATGGTCAGCCTGTTCAGCTTCGATGGGCGGCCGCGCGTCGCGAGCGGCGCGGTGCGCGGCTCGGCTAGTTTCGCAATGATCCAGAAGCGGGCGGCGGAGATCGACTATTCCAACGAGGAGACGAATTTCACCCTGGCGCTGACCACGCTTGCGGCGCGGCTCGACCGGCGCTCTCTGGTGATCATCTTCACCGACTTCGTCGATCCGATCAGCGCGGAATTGATGCTGCGCACCGTCGGCCGGCTCACCGAGCGGCATCTGGTGCTGTTCATGATGACGAGGGATGTCGAGTTGGAGAGCTTGACCGACATGCCGCCTTTGTCGGGCGAGGATGTGGCCCGCGCCGTCGTCGCCGGCGGGCTTTTGCGCGAAAGGCAGGTCGTCATCGGCCGGTTGCGGCTGCTGGGCGCGCATGTGATCGAAGCCGACCATCAAAGGCTGGGGCCGGCACTGGTCGAGCGCTACCTGCAGTTCAAGCGGGAGGATTTGTTGTGACTGCGCCAGTACCCGGCGATGCTGGACGCGGTGATGCCGTACGCCAGTCGCTGGCCAGCTTCCGTCGGGAGCGCGAGGCCGACTGGAATGCGTTCGAGGCGCTTCTCGCCCGCGTCGAGAAACGCGCGCCGCGGACGCTGTCGGAAGACGAGTTGCTGTCGCTGCCGCTGCTCTACCGATCGGCATTGTCTTCCCTCTCGGTAGCGAGAGCGACATCCCTCGACAGCGCGCTGATCGCCTATCTCGAATCCCTGTCGCTGCGGGGTTACTTCTACCTCTACGGGGCACGTCGCGGGCTGCGGCAGCGCATCGCCGATTTCTTCCTGCATGACTGGCCCGGTGCCATCCGCGATTTGTGGCGCGAGACGCTGGTGTCGGTGGCGCTGATGTTTGTCGGCATCGGCGCCGGCGCCTGGCTGGTAGCGTCCGACAAGGACTGGTTCGACGCGATCATCCCGTCGGGCCTCGCCGCCGGCCGCGGCCCCGAGGCTTCGGCCGAGCTGCTGCGCAGCATGCTTTATGATGGCGACAATGGCTTTCTGTCAGGCTTTGCCGCTTATCTTTTCACCCACAACGTCCAGGTCGCAATCCTGGCTTTCGCCCTTGGATTTGCCTTCGCCGCACCGACAGTGCTGCTGATGCTGTTCAACGGCTGCATGCTGGGTGCGCTGTTCCAAGTCTATTGGGCAAAGGGGCTTGGCATGGAACTTGGCGGCTGGCTGGCCATTCACGGGACCACCGAACTGTTCGCCATCGCACTGGCCGGCGCTGCCGGCATGCGCATCGGCACGCGCATCGCCTTTCCCGGCGAGTTGACCCGCATGACGGCAGCGGCCCATGCGGGACGCGTCGCGGCGACCGCGATGGTTGGCGTTTCGGTCATGCTGCTGTTTGCCGGACTGCTCGAGGGCATCGGCAGGCAGACGATCACCAGCGATGTCACGCGCTATGCCATTGGCGGCGGCATGCTCGCATTGTGGATCGGCTATTTCTACCTGTTCCAGGTGGTGCGGAATGGCGACCGCTAGACGCTCCGCGCTGGCGACAATGCGCTCGCTGATCACGCCTGAAGGTGTCGATCTCCAGATAAAGCTGGCCGACGCCGGCACACGGGCTGCCGCTTTCCTGCTCGATGTCGTGTTTATCGCCACGGCTGCAATCGCGGTCACGATTGTCGCGCTGTTTGGGGTAAGAGGCTTGGGCACCGATAAAATGCAGCCGCTTTTCATCGTCTGGATCATCGCGATCTTTTTTCTGCGCAACGCCTATTTCATCGCCTTCGAGGCGGGCCGGCGCGCGTCGACGCCCGGCAAGCGGATCGTCGGCATCAGGGTGGCGTCACGCAACGGAGCCGGCCTGTCGGTCGATCAGGTCATCGCCCGCAATCTGATGCGCGAGATCGAAGTCTTTCTGCCGCTGTCGATTATCGCCGGACGGAGTGGGATGGGCGTCGCCGATACGCTGACGACAGTCTTCGGACTGGTGTGGGCGCTGCTGTTCGCTCTGTTCCCGCTTTTCAATCGCGACCGGCTGCGGATTGGCGACCTGCTGGCGGGAACCTGGGTCGTCGAGGCGCCGAAGCGCACACTGATGGAGGATCTGTCGGCAAGACAGGATCCGGTCGCCAAGGCCTTTCAGTTCAGCCATGCCCAACTCGACGCCTATGGCATCGCCGAGCTCCACAAGTTGGAGGAGGTGCTGCGCCGCGACGATTATTTCGCGCTGCGGGCGGTGGCCGAGACGATCGGACGCAAGATCGGCTCAACGCCGCAGGCGCATGATGCCCGCCCGTTCCTGACGGCGTATTACGGCGACCTGCGAGCCCATCTCGAGCGAAAGCTACTGCTGGGCAACCGCAGAGCCGACAAGCATGATCGGTAGGCTGAAGAGGCCGGAGGCGATGCAGATCAAAATAAGCGGCACTGAAGAATCCAGAATTGAGCGCGCAATTCAGGCAGCAGTGTCTGGGTCTTGGGAAGAGTTTAGCAGACTCACTGATGCACCTTTCCAAAGCCGCTGCCTTAACCCACCCACTTCTCGTAGTCGGACACCAAGAGGTGCAGCGGCGCGACATCCTCGTCGATGTCGGCGAAGCGGCCGATCGGCTCGCGGAAGACATTGTCGGTGAGATCGTCATTGACGGTCGAAACCTCGCCGATCAGCACATCCTTGCCCTCGGCCCAGAAGGCGTGCCAGACGCCCGGCAGCAGCGTCACGCTCTGGCCTGGATCGAGCTTCAGGAGCCCGCCCGCCGGCAGCCTGTGGATGGTTCCGTCGACAGGCACCGATACCTCGGCCTTCGAATCGATGCCGCCATCGCGATCGTGCATGAACAGTTCCAGCACCAGCTTGCCGCCACCACGGTTGATGATGTCTTCGGCCTTGATGTTGTGGCGATGCATTGGCGACAGCTGATCCTTGCGCGAGATCATGATCTTTTCGGCATAGAGCATGCCCATGCCCTTCTTCATGTCCTCGTAGCGGCCGTTGCGGACGGTGAACAGGAAGAGGCCGAGTTCGTTGAACTTGCCCTGGCCGTAATCGGTGATGTCCCAGCCGAGCCGGGAGGAGAAGATGGCCGACGATTCCTGCCGACGCGTCTTCATCTCGTCCGGCGACCAATAGGCGAAGGGCGGCATGATGTAGCCGAACGAACGGATGAAGGCATCGGCGTCGCGGATGATGTCGTTGATGTCTGAGCGTTTCATGGTCGTGGTTTCCTTCCCGTCGGCCTAGGCGATCTCCAAACCGAATAGCCGAACGCCGATCCGGTGTCGATGTAAACTGCATGAGCTGGCCTCATGACATCCGGTCCGATCAAGGTCATAACCGCAACCAGTTTTCCTGATAAGTGGCATTCCATGCTGAGCATAGACGACCTCGATACACCGGCGATCCTGATCGACGTCGACCGCGCCGAAGCCAACATCGCGCGGGCGCAGGCCCATGCCGACCGCCATGGGCTGAAGCTCAGGCCGCACATCAAGACCCACAAACTGCCTTACTGGGCAAAGAAGCAGATCGCAGCGGGTGCGGTCGGCATCACCTGCCAGAAGATCGGTGAAGCCGAGGTGATGGCCGATGCCGGCCTGACCGATATTTTTCTGCCCTACAATATTCTCGGCCGCGCAAAGCTGGAACGCCTTAAGGCGCTGCATGGCCGCGTAACCCTGTCGGTGACGGTGGACAGCATGGACACGCTGCAAGGGCTATGGGCGATTTTCACCGATGCCGGCCATCCTCTGACCGTGCTGGTGGAATGCGACACTGGCATGGGCCGCTGCGGCGTGCAGAGCCCCGGCGAGGCAGTCGATCTGGCCAAAGCCATCGACATCGTCAAAGGGCTCGCCTTCGGCGGGCTGATGACCTATCCGGCGGCAGGCCGCGCCGCGGAAGCCGAAAACTGGCTTGCCTGGGCGCGCGATGCCATGTCGGCAGCAGGCCTTGAATGCCAGCGCATCTCCAGCGGCGGCACGCCGGATCTATGGCGCTCGGGCGAGGACAGCGTCGTCACCGAATACCGCCCCGGCACCTACATCTATCTCGACCGCTACCAGGTCGCCAAAGGCGTCGGAAGCCTCGACGATTGCGCGCTGACGGTATTGTCGACGGTGGTCAGCCATCCGACACCGGCGCGCGCCATCCTCGATGCCGGCAGCAAGGCCCTGTCCAGCGACACGCTGGGGCTACCCGATTTCGGCGAATTGCTGGGCGTTCCGGGCGCCACCGTCACCGGCCTCAGCGAAGAGCACGGCAACGTCACGCTTTCCGGCGACGCCAGGCTGCGTATCGGCGAGCGCGTGCGAATCGTGCCCGACCATTGCTGCGTCGTCACCAATCTGTTCGACGAGGTGCATCTGGTCGACGGAGAACGCGTGCTGGAGACGCTGCCGGTAGCGGCGCGTGGCCGCATGGGGTGAGCTCGATCTCGTTCGGCCGAACGACCGTTTGGATCAGGGTTGGACGAGCTGACCCAGTGCAGCCCTCAATGGATCGAGGGCGTCGCCGTACAGTTTCCAGCGCTCTACCGAGGACGAATAGATCGGCTGGCGCACCTGCCAGCGGCTTGGCGTTCGTACCGTGCGCTCGGTTTCGTGGAAATGCAGACAAGCATCGTCCCATTCCACGCCGAGAAATCCGATCAATCCACGAGCGCGGGTTTCGAAATCGGCCACGGTTTCTTCGTAGGGCATGTCGTGGATAGGCAACGGAACGACCTTGGCCCAATGGCGCATCAAGCGATCATACTGCCGGTAGTACTGCCCAAGCTTGATCAGATCAGCATTGTAGCCGTGAGCATCGGAGAAATTGTGCATGAAACAGGACGTGCAATTGTCCATCGGGTCACGCCGGCAGTGGACGATGCGGGCATTTGGCAAAATGAGGCTTATGAAGGCTAGCAGCTCGAAATTATGCGGCATCTTGTCGACTACACGCGCCGCCTTGCCGTTGCGCTTGTTGAGATGGTCGAGATATTTCGAGCCGAGTTCCCTCGCCTTCGCTGGTGTGAGCGTCGCCATGGCCTTGGCGAAAATCGCCGGATCAGGCTGGTCGAATCCAAGTTCGCCGGCCAATGAACGGATCGCCGGCAGCTCGCCGGCGCCATAGATATCGTGATGGCTGGCGCATATCTGCTCGGTCAGCGTCGTTCCTGAGCGTGGCATACCGACGATGAAGACCGGCCGTTCGGACGGATTGCCGAATTTTGGCCGCGCTTCGAGAAAGCCGGCGTCGAAAGTCTCGATGAAGCTGTCATAGAGCCGCGTGTGCAGGGCAATGTCGAAATCATTGCCGGAGATTGCCTTGGCCCGGGCGAAATGGCGGATGGCCAGGCGATACTCATGCTGGTCGTTGAGGATTTTTCCGGCGGCGTGATGCAGGATAACCCGCTCGCGATCGGTGGTCATCGGCAGTTCGAGGCGGGTTTGCACCAACGCCAGAGCTGGATCGCCCTTGACGGCCCGACGCGCGAGCGCCAGCCCGGACAGCGCCTCGACATTCGCCTTGTCGATGGCGATGGCGCGGCCAAAGCATTCGACCGCCTCGGCTTGCCGGCCCATGTCGGTGAGCAGGTCGCCCATACCGACCAGCGCCGTCAGCGATTGGCTGTCGACCGCCAGCGCACGGCGATAGAAACCCTCGGCGACGTCGCCCTCGAGTTGGCTCCGGTAGGATTTGCCGAGATTGCACAATGCCTCGACAAGCCGGCCGTCGAGCTCGATCGCTTTTCTCAGCTGTTTGCGCGCTAGTTCTATGTTGCCGATCAGGTTGTAGGCATTGCCGAGATTGTTGCGGAAAATGGCGTTGCCCGGTTCGAGCTTGACCGCGCTCTTCATAAAGTCGATGGCCGTCTCATTTTGCTGGGCCTCGATCGCCAGCGTGCCCATCAAATTGAGCGCCATGGCATTTTTGGGCTGACGTCGAAGCACGGTCTGATAGCAGAACTCGGCTTCGCGAAACCGCTTGCGGCGTTGCAGGTCGATGCCGCGCTGCAACGTCTCCAGCGCCGACTCCCCAGCGGCCGGGAGAAAATCCTGGACCATGGCCGGTAGACCGACAGGCTGCCGGCGTGGCAACAGTGGCATGCTTCACCCCCAATCGCCGGATATCACGGCAATCAGCGTGACCAATCAGAATTTGAATGTAACGCCAAGCTGCAGATTGTGGGAATTCAACTTGCCGTTCGAGAATACAGCATCGCTGTCGCGCGAGGAATCGAAGTCGACGCCGGAGACGGCCTTGAACCTGTAGCCGAAATCGAGGTCGATATTCTGCGCCAGCGCGTAGGTGACACCGGCTCCCAATTGGCCGGCGAAACCCCACCCACCAGATCCGTATCCATAAAGGTGACCATCCCAAGTTGTGTCGGCGGTCACATAGGCGGCGCCGATGCCGCCGCCGACATAGAGCTTGGCATCTCCAAAATGAGCAACGTCGGCCCAGACATTGGCGAGCAGATAGGTAGCGGACAAATCCCCGTCAGCCGGAAGCCAGGCACTTACACCCTCCTGATAGGAATTCGCCTTGTAGCGGGCATAGGACAGTTCGCCTTCGACCCGAAACACATCGTTGATCCGCCTACCGACGACGCCGCCGATCACGAAGCCGGTGTCGAAGTCCATCGAAAAGTCGTTGTTGTAATAATCGGCATGTGTTTTCACGCGATTCGGGAAGCTGGCGCCACCAAACAGTGTGACATACCAGAGATCCTGGGCCGCCGGAACTTCGACCGCCGCGTCGGCGGCATTGGCCGAATTCCAGCCGAGCATCAGGGCCGTTGCGGAGACACCAGCAAGCAGACGTACATCCGTCGACAAATCCACCCCCACGAATATTGACAGGCAAACATAATGCGTCACTTCTGGTGCAAGGCTTAGCTGTCAACAAGTGAAAATGAGACCAGGGTCCACCTTCTAGAAATCTCTGTTGCAACATTGCAACATCCCTGCTTCGGTCCGTCACAAATAATGTTGACGGCAGGATATGTGAGGCTGTCGGGCGAAATAGAATGAGGGGCCAATGACGGCCGAGCAGGTGCCCCACTAATGGAGCTTATCGGCCTGCCTCGCCGCGACACGGCGCATGGAAATGACCCGGCGACGTCGGATTTCCGTGCGCATCGCCATCAGGTGGAGCGCGAAGAACAGCACGGTGAAGCCGAGCGCCATCACCAGCAGCGGCCTCAGCATAGAGGGGTCAATGGTCGAGCCACCCATGCGGAACACCGAAGCCGGCTGATGCAGCGTGTTCCACCAGTCGACCGAGAACTTGATGATCGGGATGTTTATGAAGCCGACCAGGGTGATGATTGCGGCGGCCCAGGCGGCGCGCGCCGCATCGTCGAGTGCCCGCGTCAGCGCAATGATGCCGAGATACATCAGAAACAGCACGAACACCGAGGTCAGCCGCGCGTCCCACACCCACCAGGTGCCCCACATCGGCTTGCCCCAGATCGAGCCGGTGATCAGCGCGAGTGCTGTAAAGACGGCGCCGATGGGTGCCGCCGATTTCAGCGCAACATCGGCCAGCGGATGGCGCCACACCAGCGTGCCCAGCGCGAAAACCGCCATCAGCGTGAAACACATCATGGCCAGCCAGGCGAATGGCACATGGATATACATGATGCGCACGGTGATGCCTTGCTGGAAATCCTCCGGTGCCGTGAAGCTCATATAGAGCCCGGCAGCCAGGAGGAGTGTGGCGATGGTCGCCAGCCACGGGACCATCTTGTCGGCCAACCCGACAAACCGCGTCGGGTTGGCGAAATCCATCCAGCCGCTGAGGCGTGAAGTCCAGTCGCTCATGCGGCTTTACATAAACCGGCGACGCGTTTGGGGCAATCGAGTGGTGGTGTCACAGGCGGGACCTTCCCTTCTCCCACAGCGGAGAAGGGAAGGAGCTCAGGCGGCCTCGTCCGTGATGGCGCGGCTGAGGCGGCGGACTTCC
The DNA here is from genome assembly GCF_055811555.1 of Mesorhizobium sp. WSM4813. Lineage (NCBI taxonomy): Bacteria > Pseudomonadati > Pseudomonadota > Alphaproteobacteria > Hyphomicrobiales > Phyllobacteriaceae > Mesorhizobium > Mesorhizobium sp. WSM4813. Next base: position 124,505 of record NZ_JBVVQU010000011.1, on the reverse strand, counting down.
TCGTCGTTGAGCAGGCCGCCGGCGCGCAGCAGGCTGGCGAAGCGGCCATTGCGCATCGACAATTCGGCGAAGCCACCCATTTCGACCACCTTGCCCTTGTCCATGAACACGACCAGATCGGCATCTCGAACGGTGGTCAGGCGGTGGGCGATGATGAAGGTGGTGCGGCCGCGCCGCAATTCGTCGATCGCTTCCTTGACACGGTCTTCCGTCTCGACATCGAGCGCGCTGGTCGCTTCGTCGAGCACCAGGATGGGCGAATCCTTCAGCACGGCGCGCGCGATCGCGATACGCTGGCGCTCGCCGCCCGAAAGTTGTCCGCCGCGTTCGCCGACGACCGTGTCGTAGCCGTTGCTCTTCGACAGGATGAAATCCTGCGCGGCGGCGGCATTGGCGGCGGCGTGGACCTCATCATAGGTCGCCTCGGCGCGCCCGACGCGGATATTGTCCTCGATCGAGCGGTTGAGCAGGCCCGCATCCTGGAACACGGTGGCGATCGAGTGGCGCAGCGACTTGCGGGTCACAGTGCGGGTATCGATGCCATCGATCAGGATACGGCCGCTGGACGGTGCAAAGACGCGCTGCAAAAGATTGATGAGCGTGGTCTTGCCTGCGCCCGTCGGACCGACGATGGCCACGGTCTGGCCGGCACGGACCTCGAACGACACATCGTTCACGCCCTGCCCCGAATTGGCGAATTCGAAGCTGACGTTTTCAAAACGCACATGACCAGTGACGTTGCCGAGGTCGCGCAAACCGTCCGGCTCGGCGGCGTCGGCCGCGGAGTCCTCAAGGCGATAAAATTCCTCGAGCTTGGCCCTGGCTTCCGAAATCTGGTTGGCGAAGGCTGACATCTGGTCAAGCCGGGCGATCAGCAGCGTGGCAAAGCCGGTAAAGGCGATGACGTCACCGATACGCAGTTGGCCATGCATGACCAGATAGGAGCCGATCAACAGCACGACCATCATCGAAATGGTTGACGACAGGCGGTGCAGGGCGTTGGCCAGTGCCCACCAGTCGAGCACCGGATACTGGGCATCAAGCAGATTCTTGACATAGCGCTTCAAGGCGTCGGTCTCGTGGCCGATGCGATTGTAGCTCTGCAGCACGGCGACATTGCTGACCGAGTCGCTCACATGCGCGAACACCTGGTGAAAATGCCGCTCCACGGACGCCTGGCCTTCCCTGGTACGACGCATCACCAGCCGCCCGATTCCGACATAGAGCGCGCCCAGCGCCAGCAGGACCATCGACATGCGAACATCCATGCTGAGCGCCGTCGGCACCAGCAGAACCAGTGCGACGACAGTGGACAAATGCTGCCTCATGAACTCGAGCCAGAGGCTGAACAGGGTCTCGACCGCGCGCAGAAGCGTATGCAGGGAATTGGAGGTGCCGCGCTGATGATGCCAAGCAAGCGGCATGGTGATCACGCGCTCGAATGACTGGCAAAGAACCTCGCTGCGTCGTGCATGGGCAAAGCGGTCCGCACCGCGCGCCACCAGAACGAAGGCGACGACGTTGAAGACGCCGATACCGGCCCATACGGCGAGCGTCGAAAAGACCGAGCCGCCGTCCGAAATAGCATCGATCACCCGTCCGAACATGATCGGCTCAAGGATGGCGATAATGGCCAGCGCGACATTCGCCCCGCAGATAAACGCTACGCGTTTCCTGTCGGCAGCGAGATAACCAAGCGCTCTCCAGTAGATCTGCAGAAGGGACACTTCAGCTACTCCGGCAAATTGTTATTGTGCACTGCATCATTTTCTACACGTACCCGTTGACGTGTCGCGAAACAATGCTCGTGTACCCCTTCAGTTCCCAATTCGCGAACAAAAGATGGCGACGCTGCGAAATCTGTCGTGATCGCCTAACGGTTTGAGAAAAAAGGTAAAATGTCAGTCCTGCGGCAAAATCGTGGCAGGCTGCAAGCACTGCCGCAGTTTTAATCAGCAACTGGTCATGTACGAATCCCTAAAGCCTGCATCGGCTTTTGGGAAAGCTCATGCGCAATAGAATTTCTAGAGCAATCTTAAACAACGCGTATCCACAAGACGTGCAAAAACGCTAAAATGCTTGGAACTACGCCGGTATCCTGACGACCACCTCAGCCTTATCGCCGGCGTTCGGTTCGAAAGACGAAGCCTTCGTCTTTTTACCATCTACCTCTAGCGAGATGGCTTTGACCTTGGCGTCGCGGACGACGCGAACCCTGAGTTCGGCCCCCAGTACCTTGAGCGTTGCTGTATAACCATCCCAATGGCTGGGGAGTTTCGGCCTGAACTGAATGCGCTCGCCCCTGCGCTCAATGCCAAGGATGCCCTCGACCGCCGCGCGATAAAGCCAGCCGGCCGAGCCGGTATACCAGGTCCAGCCACCGCGGCCGCCCTTGCCTTGCCCGGCGTAGACGTCGGCCGCGACGACATAAGGCTCGACGCGGTAGTGCTCGGCAGCGGTCTCGTCGAGCGCGTGGTTGACTGGGTTGAGCATCGAGAGACAACGGTAGGCGTCGTCGGTGCGCCCCATTTCGGCGAGCGCAATGACGAACCATGTCGCCGCGTGGGTGTACTGGCCGCCGTTTTCACGGACACCTGGCGGGTAGCTCTTGATGTAGCCTGGGTTCTGTTCCGTCCTGGAGAAGGGCGGGGTGAAAAGCTTGACGATCTTGAGCTCGTCGTCGACAAGCATTTTCATCGCCTGCTGCATCGCCGTCGTCGACCGCGCCGGATCGCCCTCGCCCGACAGCACGCTCCACGACTGGGCAATCGAGTCGATCTTGCACTCCTGCGAACCGCGCGACCCCAGCGGCGTGCCGTCGTCGAAGCTGCCGCGACGATACCATTCACCATCCCAGGCCGTGCTTTCCAGCGCCCGCTTCAGCACGGCGGCGTGTTTTGTCCAGGCTTGCGCGCGCTTGGTATCGCCTTCCGCCTTGGCGACAGGTGCAAAGTCGCCGAGCGTCTTCAGCAGGAACCAGCCCAGCCAGACGCTCTCGCCCTTACCGTGCTCGCCGACACGGTTCATGCCGTCGTTCCAGTCGCCTCCGAGGATCAGCGGCAATCCGGCAGGGCTGCTGCGCTTGATGGCAAGGTCAAGTGCGCGCGCGCAATGATCATAGAGTGAAGCGGTCTTCTTCGAGATCTCCGGGGTGAAGAAGGCGTCGTGCTCGCCTTCTTCCAACGGCGGCCCGTCGATGAAGGGCAATTGTTCCCTGAGGATCGCGGTATCGCCGGTCACCTGCAAGTAGTGTGCCGTGGCATGGGCGAGCCAGACCACGTCGTCGGAAATCATGGTGCGGACGCCTGCCTCGGTTCGTGGCAGCCACCAATGCTGCACGTCGCCTTCGGGGAATTGCCGGCGCGCCGCGTTGAGGATCTGGTCGCGCGCCAGTTTCGGGTCGTGGACAAGCAGGGCCAGCGTGTCCTGCAACTGATCGCGGAAGCCAAAGGCGCCGCTCGCCTGGTAAAACGCCGAACGGGCGCGGATGCGGCAGGCGAGGCTCTGATAGGGCAGCCAGTGGTTGACCATGGCGTTGAGCGCCTTGTCCGGCGTCTCGACCTGGATGGTGTCGAGAAACCCTCGCCAGGTGCGTTCATTGTCAGTGAGCCGCTGATCGAAATCCTTGCTGCGATGATGCTGTACCAGCGCGCTGGCTTCCTCGGCAGAGGCTGCATCGCCGAGCAGCCAGAGCAGCGTCACGTCGCCGCCGGCAGGGATGTCGACGTCGCGTGCAATTGCAGCACAAGGATCGTCGCCGGCCTCGACGCGGTCCGACAGGCTGGCGCCGCTGAGCACGGCATGCGGAAGTTCGCTGGAGCCATGCCGGCCGATGAACTCGCCGCGGTCGGCCGTCACAGAATGCGCCGCTCCGTCGGCGGCCAGGAAGGCGACCCGCTCGCTGAAGTCGAGCCCGTAGGGATTTTGGGCCAGCAAGGCGCCCGTCGCTGCATCCCTGGACGGAACGATGGTCGCCGCCGTGCGCGAACGATGGCTGCCAAGGACCCATTCCGCGTAGGCATAGACGCGCAGGCGCGCCGGCACGGAACCCGAATTCTGGATGCGCAATCGGGAGATTTTCACCGGATCGACGGGATCCACCACATGGGTAAGGTCCATCGACAGCGGCCCGTGCTTCGAACGGAAGGTCGAAAAACCCTGCCCGTGCCATGTTTCGTAGGGCATGCTGGGATCGCGCACCACCGCCGCCAGCGGTGAGAACGCCCGGCCGCTGGCATGATCGTAAATATAGATGCCCTCGCCGGGCCGGTTGGAGACCGGGTCGTTCGCCCACGGCGTCAGTTGATAGTCGCGGCTGTTTCGGCTCCAGGTGAAGGCCGCGCCTTCAGCCGAAACATGGAAACCGAACAAGGGATTGGAGATGACGTTGATCCAGGGCTGCGGCGTCGTGCGCCGGCCAGCAAGACGCACGACATAGTGGCGTCCGTCGCCCTCGAAGCCGCCAAAACCGTTCCACTGATTGAGCCCGCTGCCGTCGACAGTGCCTTCGATTGAAGCCTGGGCAGCCCATGGCTGCGGCACCGGCAAAGACGGTTCACGAAGCGTTACGGCACCCGCCGGCTGCAACGCGTCTCGCGCTTGCAGCGCAGCGGCCTCGGCGCGCTCGATCTGATCGAAGATGGTGCCGTTGCGCGTGTGCAGAACGACGCGGGCGACGGCGAGCAGCGTCTTGTAGGTCGCCTCGTCCATCAGGTCGCGGCGCAGCGCGAAGATGTGCTGGCGGGGTCCTAGCTCCTTACCGCGCAAACGGCTGTTCTCGCACAGCGTCTCGACCGCCCGTTGCAGATCCTGCACGTAGGATGAAGCCTGCTCGTTGACGACGACAAAGTCGATCATCATGCCGCGGGCGCGCATATATTCCTGGAAGCGGAGCGCCTGGGCGACGATTTCGAGGTCGGCGACATCGCCGATCCTGACCAGGAAAATCGGAAAGTCGCCGGATATGCTGGTCGGCCACAGACTGGACTGCTTACCGAGCCCGGAGGCGATCGATTCGGCCGGAAGGCGCAGGAACGGATCGGGATAGATCAGATAGCGCGCCAGATTCTGCACATTGGCGGCATCGGCAAGGCTGAGGCCGAGATGACGGGTCTGCACTTGCGAGCGGGTCCAGGCGAGCATCGCCTGGCGGGCGAAAGCTTCCGGATGATCGAGCCGCGCAATGGCATCTTCGAGTTCGGCACGATTGGCGCCGACGGCAGTCCAGAAGGTCAGCGATATCTTCTTGTTGGCCGGCACGCGCACCTGTCGGCGAAGTGCTGCGACCGGATCCAGCGTGAAGCCGGAATGGCCGCCAAGCTTGGCGCCGGGATCGAAGGCGGCGGCCTCGGTAATGGTGCGGCCGCGGCCGATGAAGGCGCGCCGGTCGGTTTCGGCCTCGGCGTCGCGCGTCGACCCAGACGGGTCGGTGACGAAATGCACCAAGGTGACATCAGGCTCGTCCGTTTCCCGCTTGCGTCTCGTGGCGAAGATCGCGCCGTTGTTCGCAGCGATTTCGGTTTCCACGAACATTTTCGAGAACGCCGGATGCGCGTTGTCGGATGCCTCGGAGCCCAGCACCAGCTCGGCAAAGGAAGTCACTTCGATATGCCGGTCGACCGGACCGTCATTGTAGAGCGTCACCCGCCGGCCTTCGCCGTTTCCTTCCGAGATGACGATGCATTCGACCTCCGAACGCAGTGGTCCCACCGATTTGACGAAGCTCGCCTTGTCATCGGAGAACAGCGTCTGCACCTCTTCGTTGGCGGCACGCTTCGGCTCGGCGGTGGCCGACCACCAGTCGCCGGTGCCGGAGTCGCGCAGGAAGATATAGGAGCCAAGCCGATCCTCGGTCGGATCCGGCTGCCAGCGCGTGACGGCAAGCTCGCCCCAGCGACTATAGCCGGAGCCGGTTGCGGTAACCATGACCGAGTAGCGGCCATTGGACATGACGCTGGTCGAACGCAGCGCCTTGAGCGGGTTGAGCACGATGCGCGTATCGGGGCTCTCGACTTCCGTTTCGTCCTTCGACCGTTCGTCGGCCTCGGTCCTGACGGTGGCGGTCGGGATGTCGCGCGGCGCTCTTTCCTGCAGCAGCAACTCGGCCGACTCGATCACCGGATCACTGTGGAAACGGTCGCGCAGGCGTCCTTCGAAGATGGCGTCGGCAACGGCGGCGATCGACATGCCGGAATGGTGGGCCATGTAGTTCAGCACGACGACATGGTCGGTGCCCTCCGGCACGCGCTGCGGCGTGAAATCGACCGCGTCGTAGAAGCCGTGCCGGCCAAGGGCGCCGAGCCGCCTCAGCCTGGCCAGGTTCTGCACCGATTCACGCGGGGTGAACTGCGCCGCCAGCACGGTCGCATAAGGCGCAATCACCGTGTTCTGGCCAAGACCTCGCTTCAGGCCGAGCCCAGGCACGCCGAAATTGGTGTACTGGTAGGTCAGTTCGCGGTCGCGGGCGTTGTAGGCCGCTTCCGAAATCCCCCAGGGCACGTTCTTCGAGCGACCGTACTGGATTTGGCGTTTGATGATGAGCTTGCTGGTCTGATTGAGGATGCTGCCCTGCGGCTCCTTCATCACCAGCGGCGGCATCAGATACTCGAACATCGAGCCGGACCAGGACATCAGCGCGCCCTTGAACCCGATCTCCACGATCGGCCGGCCGAGGTGGAACCAATGCTCCGTCGGCAGATCGCCCTTGGCTATGGCGAACAGGCTGGTCAGCCGCGCCTCGGAAGCCAGGAGGTCGTAGCAGCTTTCGTCGAGCTGATGCTCCTCGACCCGGTAGCCGATCGACAGGAGCTTGCGTTCCTTCCTCATAAGGAAGGAGAAATCCATCTCGAAGGCGAAGCGGCGCGTGCGCTCGCGCAACGAAAGAAGCTTGGCCCGCAGCGCTTCGACGGCACTGTCGTCGCTATGCGCGTCGTGGACATGCGCTTCGCAGGTGGCTTCCAGTCTCGCCGCCCAGTCGGCGATTATGTCGCTCTGCGTCGATGCGGCCTCGGTATGGATAGCGATGGCGAGCTTGCGGATCTCGCCAGCCAGAACGGCCAGGTTGATGGTGCGGATCGACGCCATCTCGGGCTGTGCCTTGATCGATTCAACCGCGCGCCGCATGCCGTCGAGGCGATCGGCGAGTCGCTGGCGCAACGGCCGCAACTGGCGGCGGTCGTCAGGCAACTCCGCCAGGCTTTCGTCGAGGATCGTCACCGTATCGAGAATACCCTCGAAGTCGCCCTGAAGGTGGACTGCAGGCGCTTCCGCCCATTCGGCGCAGGCTGCCGCCACCGCCACCAGATGGCCGGCGAGATTGCCGCTATCGACGGCGGAAATGTAGAGCGGGTAGAGCGGCTTCAGCGTCGTCGTATCATACCAGTTGAAGAGATGGCCGCGCTCACGCGGCATGCTCTCGATGGTAGACATCGTGGCGTCGATGCGCGCGGCGGCGTCGGACAGGCTGATCCAGCCGAAATCGCGGGCCGAAACCACCGACAGGAGATAAACGCCGATGTTGGTCGGCGAGGTGCGGGGCGCCACGACAGGCGCCGGACTTTCCTGAAAATTGTCGGGCGGCAGATTGTGATGCTCGGCCGTTACGAAGGTCTCGAAATAATGCCATGTGCGCCGCGCAACCGTGCGCAGCGCATGGATGTCGGCCGCCGATATGCGCAAACGGTCCTCGGTTTCGGCCGAGCGGCTGATAAAGAAAGCGAAGGCCGGCGAGCCGATCCAGAACAGCGCGAAAAAGAAGGCGACGAAAGCTCCGGTGGAATCGGCCACAACCGGGATGGCGAGGCCGACGACGCCGACAATCACCGCGCCATACATCATGCCGTAATAGGAGCCGAGATCGTTGTCGCCGTTCTTGTGAGCCTGCGAGGCAGTGCGCCATTCGAGCAGGTTCTTTCGGCTGACGAACAGGCGGTAGAGCGTGCGAATGATGGCATCGCCCATCATCCAGGCGAGATGCGCCATCAGCACGATCTTCAGAGCCACCAGGGCGGTGCCGAAGACAACGTCGCGCGCCAGCGCCGAGAAATGGCCGCGCGGCGTCTGGTCGCCGCTTTTCGGCAAGATGGCGTGGACGATGTCGAATGTCGGCGCCATGAACAGTGTGAGGATTAGCAGCGCCTGCCATTGCGCGGCCTGCGTGAAAGGCAGCAGCGTCCAGCCGGCGATCGCCGCCATCACCCAGAAGATCGGCGTCAGCGAGCGGCGCAGATTGTCGACCATCTTCCAGCGCGACAGCGCCGGCACGCCGGAGCGCGGATCGAGAATGAAGCCCAGAAGCTGCCAGTCGCCGCGTGCCCAGCGATGGTGGCGCGACGCGTCGACCGAATAGCGGGTCGGATAGTCCTCGACCAGTTCGACGTCCGTGACCAGCGCCGCACGTGCCAAGGCGCCTTCGAGCAGATCGTGGCTGAGGATGGTGTTTTCGTCGATGCGGCCCTTCAGCGCCGCTTCGAAGGCGTCGACATGATAGAGGCCCTTGCCGGTGAAGGAGCCGTCGCCGAAGACGTCCTGATAAATATCCGAGACGGCAAAGACATAGGGATCGAGGCCGCGATTGGCGGAAAAGACCCGCTGGAAGAAGGATGCGTCGTCGCCGCTGGTCAGCGAGGCGGTGATGCGCGGCTGCAGGATGGTGTAGCCGGCGGTGACAACGCGCTTTGCCGCATCATAGTGCGGGCGGTTGAGCGGATGGCAAAGCTTGCCAACCAAACTGGCGACGGCATCGCGGGTGGTGCGCGTGTCGGCGTCCAGCGTCATCACATGAATGACGTTTTCAGGCAACGGGACATCCAGCGGCAGAAAGGTGGTGTCACTGTCACCGCGCAGCAGAAGGTTCAGTTCGTGCAGCTTGCCGCGCTTGCGTTCCCAGCCCATCCAGGCGCCCTGGGATTCATTGTAGAGCCGCCGGCGATGCAGGACGTAGAAACGCGGCGCGCCTTCGCTGGGATAGCGGGCGTTCAGCCGTGCGATCTCGTCGCGAGCATATTGGAGGATCTCAATATCCGCAGCATCGATTTCGGTTTTGCTGTCCGGCCAGTCCGAAAGCAGAGCGAAATGGATTTCGTCCGCCGTGTTGGCCAGGTGATGCACTTCGATATTGCGGATGTTCTCCTCGACGTCGTCGCGCGAGCCGATCAGCGACGGCACCACTACCAGCGTGCGGGCCTCGGGCGGCATGCCGCGTCTGTAGTCGTAGCCGACGAGGCGCGTGGGCTTCAGGAACAACGATACGACAGTGTTGAAGAAGGCAAGCGCGCCTTCGCTGGCCGGCACGGCAAACAGCGCCAGCATCAAGGCGATCGACCCTATGGACAGGCCGAGGCTGGCAAGGGCGTTGCCGGAGAGAACCAGAAGCAGGACTGTCAGCGCGAACACCGGCAAGACAATGCCCAGCCATCCGGTCTTGCGGAACGCCCGTTTGATCGTAACGCTAACGGTCGGCCGATAGCCGATCGCCTTTTCCAGTTCGAGCCGGCGCGGCCCGACCAGAAAGAACCCGACGTCGGTGTGAGCGGTCGGACCGGTGCCGGTGATATCGGCGACAGCGGCATGGCCGGCGAGTTCGATCGCCTTTTCAGCAACGCGGAATTCAGAACGATCGGAGCGGCGCGCCATTTCCTCGATCGCGGTCCGGTACTGGTCGCGCGAGAAGAAATCGAGCGCGGCGAAATCGGTGCGCTCGCGCAGCAAGGTATCGATGCGGCTGACACCTTCGAACCAAACCGTCCAATCGATATCGTTGATAAGCCTGAGGCCGCGGATGATGTTGCCGGTGGTTACGTTGCCGCCGGACAGCGTGCGATGCTCGCTGATGATGATTTCCTCGGCATCCGAGCCGGACTTTTCAAGCTCGCCCTCCAGCCATTCCAGCGCCCTGCCGGCATTTTGCGACCCGTCGCGCAGGCGGTAGAGCAGTTGGGTGGCAAAGGTAGTGTCTTGTGCATGGGCGACGTAGTTCGACAAGATCGCCTGACGGTCGGTGCTGTCGTCGATCGCCAGCACGCGGTCAGCAACCTCGTTGGCAATCTGACGCATCTGACGGGTACGATTGACCCGGACCGCGATCCGGCGAAGATTTTCGATCAGAACGAAGCGCAGCAGCGATGGCAGCGCCCAGAGCTCGCCGATCTTCAGCGGCTCGACGGACTGAAAGCCTTCGACGATCGCCTTGAACATGGTCGCAGAGACGGAGCTGTCCGAATGCGCGACATAGGTCCAGGCCAGCGCAAGCGCGCGTGGCACGCTGGCGCCGTTGGACAGCTTCAGTGTCGGCAACTCCCGATAGAAACGGCGCGGCAGGTCGCGCTTGACCTGGAAGATGGTTTCCTCGACCAGATAGTTGTTGTCGAGCAGCCATTGCGCCGCCGGTGTGATCGTCTCGCCCCTCGCCTGCGCGGCATTGGTCGAGCGGTAGACTTCGAGAATCTTGCTGGCGCTGTCGCGGACGCGTGGCTGAAAGTCGAACGGCTCCAGGCCGAACAGATCCTTGACGTCACCCTTGGCGAGGCTTGTACCCAGCGTGCGCAGGCGCTCTTCCGGCAGGAAATTGGAGCGAATCGGCTCCTCTGTAATGGCCGGAAAGCCCGCGCTCGTCGTTTCCATTTGGGTGAGGGTCGTCTGAATATTCATTGAAAATTCCGTAGAGGGAGACGCAGAGCGGCGTCACCGCCACGGCAATGTCCCCAAAACCGATTCAAATGCAATTGGTTGCATCGAAACAAGGGCCGAAAGTTTGTTTTCGTACCACAACTTACAGACGAACCACCTCTCCCTCCCGCCGGGACTTGATCGACGGAAGGATTCGGGCTTTTTCGTGATCTGGGCTTGAGCTTACGGCATATTTCGCCGGTGTTGTGATCATGTTTCGAAACAGGCGTTAATCGTTTGCAGCAACGCGATCGATGCGGATCACGAACAGCGTCGCCGGTCGCGCAGGCTCCAGGCGCCACTTCAAGGCGTCCGGTCCGAGCAGCAGCGTATCGCGCTGTCCGATGCGGACAGGCGCCGCGCCGGCCACCGTGATCTCGTCGTCAAAACACAGGATGAGGGTAGTATCGGGCGCCGACCGGACATCTGTCGGGGCCGAGATCACCACGCGCTTGACGGCGTGGGTCATCCGTCCGCGCCGCGTCATGACGTTGAGATCGGTGATCGGACCGGCGATCAGCGCCGCTTGCGTCGGCACATCGGCCGGAAAGGAGAGCGGGGCGGAAGCTTTGGTCACCGTAGCCGCCGGGCGGCCGGCGATATCAAGGACAATCCCCTCGCCTTCCAACACGGCCAACGTTCGGTCCACTCCGGCAAACCCGGAGAATGGCCCGCCGCTTTCGACGCGCGCCATGGAGACGCGCCAGTCGAAATCGTCGAGCGCAGCACCTGCGGGCGAGACAGCGATTTCCGTCGTCACCCCGCCGCCGTTCTTCCACGGCATAGAGCGGTATTCGGCTGCCCGGAGAATGCGCAAGGCGCGGTTCAGCCGAGGATACCTGGCAGGTTGAGCTGGTGCTCCCTGGCGCAGTCGATGGCGAGGTCATAGCCGGCATCGGCGTGGCGCATGACGCCGGTTGCGGGGTCGTTCCACAGCACCCGCTCCAGGCGTTTGGCCGCTTCGCGGGTGCCATCGGCGACGATGACCATGCCGGCATGCTGCGAAAAACCCATGCCGACGCCACCGCCATGATGCAGCGATACCCAGGTTGCGCCAGAGGCCGTGTTGAGCAGCGCATTGAGCAATGGCCAGTCCGATACGGCGTCCGAGCCGTCCTTCATCGATTCCGTCTCGCGGTTCGGCGAGGCAACCGAGCCGGAATCGAGATGATCGCGGCCGATGACCACCGGCGCCTTGAGCTCGCCCTTCGCCACCATCTCGTTGAAGGCGAGGCCGAGCCGGTGGCGGTCGCCGAGACCGACCCAGCAGATGCGTGCCGGCAGACCCTGGAAGGCGATACGCTCGCGCGCCATGTCTAGCCAGTTGTGCAGGTGGGTGTTGCCGGGCGTCAATTCGCGCACTTTGGCGTCGGTCTTGTAGATGTCCTCGGGATCGCCTGAGAGGGCTGCCCAGCGAAACGGGCCTATGCCGCGGCAAAACAGCGGTCGGATATAGGCCGGTACGAAACCCGGGAAGGCAAAGGCGTTCTCGAACCCTTCCTCTTTCGCCACCTGACGGATGTTGTTGCCATAGTCGAGCGTCGGCACGCCGGCGTTCCAGAACGCCACCATCGCCTCGACATGTTCACGCATGGACGCGCGCGCTGCCTTTTCGACCGCCTTCGGGTCGCTGGTACGCTTCTCGCGCCATTCGGCGAGCGACCAGCCCTTGGGCAGATAGCCGTTGAGCGGATCATGCGCCGACGTCTGGTCGGTGACTAAGTCGGGGCGCACGCCACGCCGCACCAGTTCCGGAACGATGTCGGCGGTGTTGCCGACCAGACCGACCGATTTCGCCTCGCCGGCCCTGGTCCAGCGCTCGATCTTTTCCAGCGCCTCGTCGAGCGTGTCGGCGCGTTCGTCGACATAGCCGGTGCGCAGCCTGAAATCGATACGGTCGGGATCGCATTCGATCGCCAGGCAGCAGGCGCCGGCCATCACCGCGGCCAGCGGCTGGGCGCCGCCCATGCCGCCGAGGCCGCCGGTCAGGATCCATTTGCCCCTGAGATTGCCACCATAGTGCTGGCGGCCGGCCTCGACGAAAGTCTCGTAGGTGCCCTGGACGATGCCTTGCGTGCCGATGTAGATCCACGAGCCGGCCGTCATCTGGCCGTACATCATCAGGCCCTTCTTATCGAGCTCGTTGAATTTCTCCCATGTCGCCCAGTGCGGCACGAGGTTGGAATTGGCGATCAGCACGCGCGGCGCATCGGTGTGGGTGCGAAACACACCGACCGGCTTGCCCGACTGCACCAGCAGCGTCTCGTCATCTTCAAGCGTCTTCAGCGAGGCGACGATGCGATCAAAGTCGTTCCAGGTGCGCGCCGCCCGGCCGATGCCGCCATAGACGACCAGTTCGTTGGGGTTTTCGGCGACGTCGGGATCGAGATTGTTCATCAGCATGCGTAACGGCGCTTCCGTCAGCCAGGAACGTGCATTGAGCTCGCTGCCGCGCGGGCTGCGGACTTCGCGGATGTTATGACGAGGATCGGTCATGGCGTCACTTTTCCTTTCGAATGAGCTGCGCGGCGGAGCGTCAGCGCCCGGCCCAGGCAATCGCGTTTTCCAGGATCCGCTTCAGCGTGGCGCGGATCGGCGCCGCGAATGCGGGGTCGTAAGGCACCGGCCAATTATCGGGCGTCCCCTTGCCCTCGGGCTCGCGCATATAGCCGCGGTTGGACAGTTCCATCTGCAGCGCGTGGACGTTGTTCTGCGGCTGGCCGAAATGGCGCGTGATCCAGCCGCCCTTGAAGCGGCCGTTGACGACGTAGCTTTCGCCGGTCTCTGCGAGGATCTGGCCGACCATCGCCTGCAAGGCCGGATCGGCGCTCTTGCCGTCATTGGTGCCGAGATTGAACACCGGCAGCGTGCCTTCGAACAGGCGCGGCAGCACCGAACGGATCGAATGGCAGTCATAGACGACGATCTTCTGGTGCAGGGCGCGAAGCCTATCGATTTCGGCCTGCAAGGCGGCATGATAGGGCGTGAAGTATTTTTCGCGCCGTTCATCTACTTCCGAAGGTCCGGGCTCTTCGCCCTCGCGATAGAGCGGATCGCCGTCGAAGGTCTCGGTCGGGCACAGGCCGGTGGTCGTCTGGCCGGGGTAGAGCGAGGCGCCGGACGGATCGCGATTGACGTCGATGACGGTGCGCGAGATCGCGGTGTGGACGACAGTCGCGCCAAGGCCAGCTGCAAAGTCATAGAGCTTGTCGATCCACCAGTCGCAGTCGCGGCGACCTAGCCAGGGCGAAACCAGCCGGTCGTCAAGGCCGGCGAGATCGACGCCGGTATGCGGGATCGAGACCAGCAGGGGTGCGGTGCCGCGGGTGACGGTGAGCCAGGAAGGAGTGGTCATGAAAGAGCTCCACAAGTTGGAGTTCTACGGCGCCCCCCTCTGTCCTGCCGGACATCTCCCCCACTTGGGGGGTTCCGGCAGGACAGAGGGAGGCGCGAAGGAACTCGGCTTATCGAGGTGTGCGCAGTCACGACGCAATCCCCGGCAGTGCCACCGCGCCCGCTGCCTTCACGGCAGCGCCGCTGCGCACCATGGCAATGGCCTTTTCCATGTCGGGGTGGAAATGCCGATCATTGTCGAGATGCGGCACTTCGGCCCTGACCAGCCTGCGCACCGCTTCGAGCGGCGCACTCGATGCCAGCGGCGCATGGAAATCGCAGCCTTGCGCTGCAGCCAGCAATTCGATGCCGATGACGGCCGTCGCATTCTCGACCATGCCGATCAGCCGGCGCGCGCCATGCGCTGCCATCGAGACGTGGTCTTCCTGATTGGCAGAGGTCGGGATCGAATCGACGCTGGCCGGATAGGCCTTCTGCTTATTTTCCGAGACGAGTGCTGCCGCCGTCACCTGCGGGATCATGAAGCCGGAATTCAAGCCAGGCTTCGGCGTCAGGAAAGCCGGCATGCCGGACAGCGCCGGGTCGACGAGCATGGCAATGCGCCGTTCCGACAGCGAGCCGATCTCGCAGACGGCGAGCGCGATCATGTCGGCGGCGAAGGCCACCGGCTCGGCGTGGAAATTGCCGCCGGAAAGTGCTGTGTCGTCCTCGGCGAAGATCAGAGGATTGTCGGTGACGCCGTTGGCCTCGGTACCCAGCGTGTCGGCGGCCTGGCGCAGCACGCTGAGCGCCGCACCCATCACCTGCGGCTGGCAGCGGAGGCAGTACGGATCCTGCACGCGCTCGTCGCCGACCCGGTGCGATTCACGGATGGCGCTGCCGGCCATCAAATTGCGCAGCGCCTCTGCCGTCTCGATCTGGCCAGGATGCTTTCTGAGCAGATGGATGCGCGGATCGAAGGGGGCGTCGGAGCCCTTGGTGGCATCGGTCGAAAGCGCGCCGGCGACCAGCGCCGACTGATAAAGCACTTCAGCGTCGAACAGCGCGGCCAACGCGTAGGCGGTCGAGAACTGCGTGCCGTTGAGCAGCGCCAACCCCTCCTTGGCTCCAAGCGTGACCGGCTCCAGCCCGTGTGAGACAAAGGCAACCTTGGCCGGGAACCGGCCATGCGGGGTAAAGCACTCGCCGACGCCGATCATTACCGCCGTCATATGCGACAACGGAGCAAGGTCGCCGGAAGCGCCGACGGAGCCTTGCGCCGGAACCACTGGAATGACGTCGTTGGCCAGCATTGCTTCGAGCAGCTCAATGATCTGCGGCCGCACACCGGAGGCGCCCTGCGCCAGGCTGGCCAGCTTCAGCGCCATCATCAGCCGGGTGATCGCAACCGGCATCGGCTCGCCGACACCGGCGGCATGGGACAGCACGATGTTGCGTTGAAGTGTCTCGAGGTCGGCGGCGGGAATGCGGACGCTGGCCAATTTACCGAAACCGGTGTTGATGCCATAGACCGGCTCACCCCTGGCGACGATCCGCGCGACCGCTTCGGCGCTGGCCTTGATCTTCGGCCGGCAGGCAGCGTCCAGCTTCGGCACCGCGCCACGATAGATTTCGCGCCAGTCGGCCAGCGTTGTGTTGCCCGGCTTGAGTTTGAGTTGGCTCATTGTCCTCTCCAGATGCGGGCATGCAGCGGGTTGAAGCCCATGCGGTAGACGAGCTCGGCCGGGCGCTCGATATCCCAGATCGCCAAGTCGGCCGATTTTCCGACCTCCAGCGTGCCGGTTTTTCCGAGCAGTCCGAGCGCGCGAGCGGCCTCGCGAGTGACACCGGCAAGGCATTCGTCAACAGTCAGACCGAACAAAGTCGCCGCCATATTCATGGTCAGCAGCAGCGAGGTCAGCGGCGAGGTGCCGGGATTGCAATCGGTGGCGACCGCCATTTTGACGCCGTGCTGGCGAAACAGGCCGATCGGCGGCTTCTTGGTCTCGCGGATGAAATAATAGGCGCCGGGCAGGATCGTCGCCACGGTTCCTGCCTTCGCCATCGCCGCCGCACCCGCCTCGTCAGTGTATTCGAGATGGTCGGCCGACAGGGCGCCATAGCGCGCCGCAAGTTCGGCGCCGTGCAGATTGGACAGTTGGTCGGCATGGAGCTTGACCGGCAGGCCTGCTGCTTTCGCCGCGTCGAACACGCGAGAAATCTGCTCGGGCGAAAAGGCGATGCCTTCGCAAAACCCGTCGACGGCATCGGCGAGGCCCTCGGCAGCGACGGCCGGCAAAATCTCTTTTGCGACCAGGTCGATAAAAGCGTCCTTGTCGCCTTTGGCTTCGGGCGGCAGTGCATGAGCGCCGAGGAAGCTCGTCCTTACTGTTACTGGACGATGTTCGCCCAGGAGCCGCGCGGCACGCAGCGATTTCTTCTCGTTTTCGATGTCGAGCCCATAGCCCGACTTGACCTCGATGGTGGTGAGGCCTTCGGCGATCAGCGCATCGAGGCGCGGCAGCGACTGCGCAACCAGTTCGTGCTCGCTGGCAACACGCAGCGCCTTGACCGACGAGACGATGCCGCCGCCGGCCTTGGTGACCTCTTCATAGGTGGCGCCGGCCAACCGCATCTCGAATTCGTTGGCACGGTTGCCGGCATGAATCAGATGAGTATGGCAGTCGATCAGGCCGGGCGTGATCCAGCGGCCTTCGCAATCGACGACCTCGGCGTTCTGGCTGAACGGTGCCGGCATGTCGGCTTCCGGGCCGGCATAGACGATCAGGCCATCGCGCTCGGCGATCGCGCCGTCTTCGACGATACCCAGTCCGGCCGCGCTGTCAGCCATGGTCGCCAGACGCGCATTGCGCCAGAGGCGAATCTCCCCTGCCCGGCTTTTGCTCTCTCCAGCCATCATCTTTTCCGTTTCAATCGGCGCGATTATGTATATACATATTGAAACGCACTGCAAGTGGTATCATTGCACGGACACAGGGAATCGGAGAGAAAAACGTGACGGCGATCTTTGCGGAACAGGCGCTTCTGCCCGACGGCTGGCATTCCAATACCCGGATCGTCGTCAGTGAAGGGCGCATCGCCACGGTCGAGCCGAACACCGCATCCCGGCCCGGCGATGAACGCTATGCCACTCTCCTGCCAGGCATGCCGAACCTTCACAGCCACGCCTTCCAGCGCGGCATGGCCGGCCTTGCCGAGCTGCGCGGCCCTTCAGCCGACAGTTTCTGGAGCTGGCGCGAGGTGATGTACCGCTTCGCGCTGTCGATGACGCCGGACCAGGTCGAGGCGGTTGCCGCGCAGCTCTACGTCGAGATGCTGGAGGCTGGGTTCTCACGCGTCGGCGAGTTTCACTATCTGCATCACGACCGCGACGGCCAGCCCTACGCCAACATCGCCGAAATGGCCGAACGCATCACTGCCGCGGCTGCCGATACCGGCATCGGGCTGACGCTGCTGCCGGTCTTCTATGCCCATTCCTCCTTCGGCGGCGCTGCGCCGAATGAAGGCCAGCGGCGATTCATCAACGATGTGAATCGGTTCTCGCGGCTTGTTGAGAAATGCCGCGAATCCGTTCGCACCTTGAATCAGGGCGTCGTTGGTGTCGCCCCGCATAGTCTGCGCGCCGTGACGCCGGAGGAACTCGCCGCAGTTACCGCAATGACGCCGGACGGGCCGATCCACATCCATGTCGCCGAGCAAGTGAAGGAAGTCGAGGACTGCCTTGCCTGGTCCGGGGCGCGACCGGTCGAATGGCTTCTCGCCAATGCCAAGGTCGACAAAAGCTGGTGCCTGATCCACGCTACCCATACGACCGACACCGAAACAGCGGCCATGGCGAAAAGCGGGGCCATCGCCGGCCTCTGCCCAATCACAGAGGCCAATCTCGGCGACGGCACCTTTGCCGCGCCCCTGTTCACGCAACATGGCGGCCGCTTTGGCGTCGGGTCCGATTCCAACGTGCTGATCGGCCTGCCGGACGAATTGCGGCAGCTCGAATATTCGCAGCGCCTCGCCCACCGCGCCCGCAACCTGCTGGCGGTCGCCGGTGGTTCGACCGGCCGCGCATTGTTCGATGCAGCGCTCGACGGCGGCAGCGCGGCGCTTGGCACAGGCCCCTCGCGGATCGCCGCCGGTGCCTCAGCCGATTTCGTCTCGCTCGACGGCAAGCACCCGTCGCTTGCCGGCAAGACGGGCGATGCGGTGGTCGACGCCTGGATCTTCGCCAACGGTACCAAGGTCGATTGCGTCTGGGTTCATGGCAAGAAACTGGTCAGCGGCGGCAGGCACACAAGGCGCGATGCCGTTGCCGAGCGTTTTCGCAAGGTTATGACGGAACTCGCGGCGTGAGCATGACCGGAACAATGGACGTCGGCGAGCCTCTCTCGCTGCATCAGCGCATCCTGTCCGACATCAGCGAACGGATCCTGTCCGGCGCCTGGGCGCCCGGCCACCGTATTCCATTCGAGCACGAACTGTCGGCCGAGTACAAATGTTCACGCATGACGGTGAACAAGGCGCTGTCGCAGCTTGCCAAGGCCGGGCTTATCGAGCGCCGCCGCCGCTCCGGCAGTTTTGTCCGGCGGCCGCAGTCGCAAGCCGCGGTGCTGGAAATCCACGACATCAGGATCGAGGTCGAGGCGCTTGGCCTGCCCTATCGCTACGAGCGTGTGGCGCGACACAAAAGGCGCAGCAGTGCGGAGGATCGCGCCTTGCTGGAACTCGACGCTGCCGGACCTGTGCTGGCGCTGGAATGCCGGCATTTCGCCGGCCAGCGGCCGTTCGCCCACGAGCAGCGGCTAATCAACCTGGCCGCCGTGGCCGAGGCCGGCGACGAGGAATTTCTTGCCATCGCACCTGGGCCGTGGCTGATCGCCCGCGTGCCGTGGAGTGCCGCCGAGCACCGCATCCGCGCCATCGCCGCCGACAAATACATTGCGGCCGCACTCGATATCGCGGCCGGCGCACCGTGCCTGGTGGTCGAGCGGCGGACATGGAGCGCCGAGCACCCCGTCACCCATGTCCGTTTCACCTATGCGGCCGAGAACCACACGCTGGTCGCGCGGTTCACGCCCTCGCAGACCTAATCTGCGGCCTTATATGGCAGCGGTAACGATGATCTCGACCAGATATTCCGGCCCGGCAAGCTTGGCCTCGCCGGTGGCGCGGGCCGGGGTATGGCCCTGCGGCACCCACTTGTCCCATTCCGCGTTCATCTCTGCAAACGTGCTCATGTCGGCCAGCCAGATGATCGCCTGCAGGATCTTGGTCTTGTCGGTGCCTGCCTTGGCCAGCAACTCATCGATGGCCGCCAGGATGTCCCTGGTCTGGGCGCCGACGTTTCCGCCGGGTTCGCCGACCTGACCGGCCAGATAGACGGTGTTGCCGTGGATGACGATCTGGCTCATGCGCGGGCCAACATCGATGCGACGAATGCTCATGGGACGTTTCCTTCCTTTGTGGGTCGCGCCTCTTTAGAGTCGCGGTTCGCTGGGGGCAAGGTCGCCTGAGTGAATCCTCTTGAGCCAGCAGGGCATGGGCCAAATAGGGTACAGCAAATCACCCCGGTCGCCGTGATTCCGCCCGATTGGCTTGTTGACTAATGTAATAACATCACATATCCAATCGCCGCCGTACCAGTCGTGCCTCCGGATCGTCACATGACCAAAACCTGCCTGACCTTCAGCGACCTGACGCTGGGCTACAACAGCCATCCGGCAATCCATCATCTCGATGGCACGATCCGCCGGGGATCGCTGACCGCCGTCGTCGGCGCCAATGGCTCGGGCAAGTCCACCCTGATGAAGGGTATCGTCGGCGTGTTGAAGCCGATGGCCGGCACGGTTGTCCGGGCGCCCGGCGTGCGCGCCGCCTATCTGCCGCAGCAGTCGGAGCTCGACCGCTCCTTTCCGGCCAGGGTCGTCGATCTGGTTTCGCTCGGGCTGTGGCCACGGCGCGGGCTGCTCGGCCGCTATACTAAGGAAGATCGCGATTCTGTCAGCCAGGCGCTGATGGCCGTCGGCCTCGGCGGCTTCGAGAAGCGCCCGATCGACACGCTGTCGGGCGGCCAGCTGCAGCGCACACTGTTTGCCCGCGTGCTGCTGCAGGATGCCGATCTCATCCTGCTCGACGAGCCGTTCAACGCCGTCGACACCAAGACCGTCGGCGACCTGATCGCACTGATCAAACGCTGGCATGGCGAGGAACGCACCATCATGGTTGTCGTCCACGATCTGAAGCTGGTGCGCCAAAATTTCCCCGAGACGCTGCTGCTGGCGCGCCAGCCAATCGCCTGGGGCGAAACCAAGGAAACGCTGCGGCCGGAAAACCTGTTGCGCGCGCGCCGCTTCCACGAAGCCTGGGAGGAGAACGCGCCCTGGTGCGAGCCCGACAACCATGAGCACAGTGATCACGTTGACGATCCTGGGCACGACCATGGGCACGACTATCATCACGGCTCCGGGCCGAGGGCGGCATGATGGACACGCTCTACGGTCTTTTCATCGCTCCCTTTGCCGATTTCGCCTTCATGCAGCGGGCGCTTGCCGGGTCGCTGATGCTGTCGCTCGGCGCCTGCCCCGTCGGCGTCTTCCTGATGCTGCGGCGCATGAGCCTTTCCGGCGACGCCATGGCCCACGCCATCCTGCCGGGTGCTGCCGCCGGTTTCCTGTTCTATGGGCTGGAGATCCTGCCGATGACCATCGGCGGGTTGATTGCCGGCATCATCGTGGCGCTCGGCGCCGGTGCGGTCTCGCGCTTCACCATCCAGCGCGAGGACGCCTCGATGGCGGCCTTCTACCTGATTTCGCTGGCTATCGGCGTGCTGATGGTGTCGATCCGCGGCTCCAGCGTCGATCTCATGCACGTACTGTTCGGCACCGTGCTGGCACTCAACAATGAAGCGCTGACACTGATCGGCGGCATCGTCGTGGTTACGCTGGTCAGCCTTGCCATCTTCTGGCGGGCGCTGGTCGCCGAATGTCTCGACCCGCTGTTCCTGCGTTCGGTCAGCCGGTTGGGCAGCCCGGTGCATTTCATCTTCCTCGGCCTGGTCGTTCTCAACCTGGTCGGCGGCTTCCAGGCGCTCGGCACGCTGCTGTCCGTGGGGCTGATGATGCTGCCTGCGGCCGCCGCCCGCTTCTGGACCATGCGCGTCGAGCCGATGTGCGTGCTGGCGGTGCTGATTGGCTTTGCCTCTTGCGTCGCGGGGCTGCTCTTGTCCTACCACGTGTCGCTGCCTTCCGGCCCGGCCATCATCCTGTCCGCCGGCGTTGTCTATTTTGCCTCGATCCTGTTCGGCACGCGCGGCATCCTGCGGGCCCGTATTATCCATCACCGCCACAGAACCGCCTGATCCCAACAGAGGAGAACTGTCCATGCTGAAATCGATCCGCGCCGCCTTGGCAGTGGGCGTTATAACATTAACCGCCTTTGGCGCGTCGTCGGCCCTCGCGGAGCCGTTGAAAGTGGTCGCCAGCTTCACGATCATTGGCGATTTCGCCAAGAATGTCGGCGGTGATCGCATCAATCTGACCACCATCGTCGGGCCGGATGGCGATGCCCATGTCTACGAGCCGAGTCCGGCGGACGCGGTGGCAATGGCGGGTGCGGATGTGGTGCTGGTCAACGGCCTGCATTTCGAAGGCTTTCTGCAGCGCCTAGTCGACGCCAGCGCCACCAAGGCGACGATTGCTGTCCTGACTGAGGGGGTGACCCCGATAAACTTCAAACCCGAATTCGCAGATGCCGACGCGGCTGAAGGCGAAGACACCGATCCGCATGCCTTCCAGTCGATCACCAATGCCAAGATCTATGTGAAGAACATCACCGACGCCTTCTGCACCGCCGACGCCGAGGGTTGCGACAGCTACAAGGCCAATGCCGCAGCATATACCGAAAAGCTCGATGCGCTCGAGGGCGAAGTGCAGACGGCGATCCAGTCGATCCCGCAAGAGAAGCGCGTGGTCATCACCTCGCATGACGCCTTCGGCTATTTCGAGAAGGCCTATGGCCTCACCTTCCTGGCCCCCGAAGGGGTCTCGACCGAGTCGGAACCTTCCGCTGCCGACGTCGCAAAGCTGGTCAGCCAAGTGAAGCAGGACAAGGCGGCGGCGGTCTTCATCGAGAACATCACCAACGCGCGGCTGATCGAGCAGATCGCCAGCGAGACCGGCATCAAGGTGGGCGGCACGCTCTATTCGGATGCGCTGTCGCAATTCGACGGTCCGGCCTCGACCTATATCGACTTGATGCGCAACAACATCGCCCAGATCAAAGGCGCGATCCTCGGAAGCTGAGCGGTCGACGCCGTCCGCTCAGTCGGGCTTGCGCACGTGGGGCAACAAAATGCTACAGCGTCCTTTGTCGATCCCAGGACGCGCGGTGCTGTAGGTAGCCCGGCTGGATTTCCCGCATGAGAATGTCTATCTGCGCAGCGGGATTTCTTTTTGCACGGATTGCCGCCCAGGCCTGGGAGTGGCAAGATTCCGCCCCTGGCCAGCAGGTATCGAACATTGCGAGGACGCCATCATGGAATATCGTCAGATCACCGAGGACTACTCGGTCGCGGGTCAGATCCAGCCCGATGAGGTCGCCGCCATCAAGGCCGCCGGTTTCAAGAGCGTCATCTGCAACCGGCCTGATGACGAGCAGCCCGGCCAGCCATCAGCGGACAGTGTCAAGGCCGCGGTCGAAGCTGCCGGACTCGCTTTCCGCTACATCCCGGTCATCAGCGGCCAGATCACGGCCGAGAATGTCGAGGACCAAGCCGAGGCGCTCGATGAACTCGAAGGCCCGATCTTCGCCTATTGCCGTTCCGGCGCGCGCTGCACCAACCTTTACGGGCTGATCCAGCAATCGAAGGGCTAAATCGGTAGCGCGCCGGTTTCCTTCAGCGTTTCCAGTACGATCGCCGTCTTCACATGCTGCACGGATTCGTGCGGCAGCAGCACGCCGTTGACGAACTCTGACAACGACTTCAGGTCGGGCGTCACCACCTTCAGGATGTAGTCCATCTCGCCGGTCAGCGCGTGCGCTTCCTGTACTTGCGGCAGTCGCGCCACCAATTCGCCGAAGCGCTGTGCATTGTCGCGGTTGTGGGTGGCGAGCGTCACCGAGATAACGTTGACCAGCGAGAAGCCGAGCTTGTCGCGGTCGAGCACAGCCCGATAGCCCCTGATGTAACCGTCCTCTTCCAGCCTCTGGCGCCGGCGCGAACATTGCGACGCCGACAGGTTCACCCGTTCCGAAAGATCGTTGTTGGTCAGCCGCGCGTCGCCCTGTAACAGAGCCATTATCTTGCGGTCAAACTGATCAACGCGCGCATAATCCATGGATTCCTCTCTATACGTGCACAGTTCGCGCATAACTCAAGCATTTAAAGCGTTTGAATGCAAGCACCATGCGCCCGTTCCGCGCTATGATTACCGGAAATGGCCCTTTCCGGCCACGGAGCTTTTTGGAGGACAACACTATGGGTCCCTTCCCGCACGACGCACCGCCCGCAAAGATCAGCAAGGCCAATCCCGCCGGCACCGACGGCTTCGAGTTCGTCGAGTTCGCGCATCCCGAACCGGAAAAGCTCGCCGAGCTTTTCACCCGCATGGGCTATGTACCGGTAGCCAAGCACCGCACCAAGGACATCACCGTCTGGCGGCAGGGCGACATCAATTATGTCGTCAATGCCGAACCCGGCTCGCATGCGATGAAGTTCGTCGACAGGCACGGCCCCTGCGCGGCCTCGATGGCCTGGCGGGTGGTCGACGCCAAGCACGCGTTCGACCATGCCGTCGCCAAGGGCGCCACACCCTATGATGGCGTCGACAAGGCGCTCGACGTGCCGGCGATATCAGGCATTGGCGGCTCGCTGCTTTATTTCATCGAAACCTACGGCGAGAAGGGCTCGGCCTACGATGCCGAGTTCGACTGGCTGGGCGCGCGCGACCCGAAGCCGGAAGGCGTCGGCTTCTATTATCTCGACCACCTCACCCACAACGTCTACCGCGGCAACATGGACAAATGGTGGGATTTCTATCGTGACCTGTTCGGCTTCAAGCAAATCCACTTCTTCGACATCGACGGCAAGATCACCGGGCTGGTCAGCCGCGCCATCACCTCGCCCTGCGGCAAGATCCGCATCCCGCTGAACGAGTCCAAGGACGAGACCAGCCAGATCGCCGAATATCTGAAGAAGTACAATGGCGAAGGCATCCAGCACATCGCCGTCGGCACGGACGAGATCTACGGCGCCACCGACAGACTGGCCGCCAACGGGCTGAAGTTCATGCCAGGCCCGCCCGAGACCTATTACGACATGTCCCATGCCCGCGTACACGGTCATGACGAACCGATCGAGCGCATGAAAAAGCACGGCATCCTGATCGATGGCGAAGGCGTGGTCGACGGCGGCACGACCAAGATCCTGCTGCAGATCTTTTCAAAAACCGTGATCGGCCCGATCTTCTTCGAATTCATTCAGAGGAAGGGCGACGAAGGTTTTGGCGAGGGCAATTTCCGCGCTTTGTTCGAATCGATCGAGCAGGATCAGATCAAGCGCGGGGTAATCAAGGTGGACGGCAAGGCGGCGTAGCCAGTTCGGCCGAGGTGCCTTGTGGTTTGATCAGTTATGACCTAAATTCTGGTCATAAGAGGTCTGACCATGAATGTTCCGATGGCAAAAGCGAAGGCCCAACTCTCTGAGTTGGTGAAACGTGCCCAGGCCGGCGAAGAGATCCATCTGACGCGGCATGGAGAGGTGGTGGCGACCTTGAGCGCGCCCGCCCGGGCTGGCGGGAGCAAGGGCCTTTTGGGGGCCCTGAAAGGCCAAATTCGGATATCGGATGATTTTGATGAACTCGGTCCCGAATGGGACGAGTACATTAAATGAGCCGCCAATATCTGGTGGATACTCATATTCTGCTTTGGGTACTCAACGCAGACTCACGCCTTTCGGACCACCATCGCGACATCTTTCTTGCGGGCGAGGATGTGGTCGTCAGCGCCGTCTCGGTAGCAGAGATCGCCATCAAGAAATCGCTCGGCAAAGTCACGCTCACAGGCAACATAGTGGAAATCTTGCGATCGAACGGCATTCCGATCCTCAGTTTGAATGAACTACACGCGGCGAGGCTTGAGCATTTGCCGCTCCATCACCGCGATCCTTTCGACCGTCTGCTCATCGCGCAGGCTCAAATTGAAGGCCTGACGTTGGTCACTGCGGATCGGCATTTTTCAGCCTATGACGTTGCGTTGGTTTGATCATTCCAGGTTCAGCCGCTCGACCTCCGCTTTCCGCAGCTTCAGATCATAGTCCAGGAAGAACTCGTCGAGCTGCGGCGGCTTCACCGACGTGCCGCACAGCATGGCATGCACCTGGCCGCGATGGTGGATGTCGTGGATGAAGAGGTGGGCGACCAGGTCGCCGATGCGCTCCGGTATTTTTCCGTCCTCGCGCCGGTCGGTGATGACGCGGCGATCGAGATCCTCTTCCGATAGCCTACTGCAGAAAGCAATCAGCCGGCGATCAGCCGCGACCTGCGCGGCGTAGAGCGCCTGCGGCTCATCGAACGGCACGAAATCGTCATGAGCCGCGGCGCCTACGCCGCCCTCCTCCAGGAAATCGAGATAGAGGTGATCAACCGCCAGGATGTGATTGAGCGTTGCGCTGATCGACGGGAAGAAACTGGTGCGCTCGGCTTCGAATTCACCCGGCTTAAGCTGCAACACGGCGCGGTAGAGCCGATCATTCGACCAGAGGTTGTTGGCTGCCATGCGGCGGAAATGGTTCAGCAAGTCCATGGCTTCACTCCGCTGACTGGACCAAAGTCACGCCCGCCCACAGAAGCGCAAATCCGGCGAGAACGATCAGCAGAAGCCGATTCATGCGCCGCCGGATGGCTTGCGTTTCCTGATCCCGCGCGACGTTGATGTTGGTGACGGTGTGGAACATCATTGCGTTGCGCGGAAAGCCGCTGCGGTTGGTAAGGCCGGGCGAACGCGCCTCGATGCGATAGCTCAGCCGGATCGCCTGGATGAAGATCGCCAGCATGACAAGAGCCCAGACACCGCACAGAAGATAGATTGTCCCGCCTGTCATTCTCTTATGCCCCGTATTTCTCGACCTTCTGCTCGATCGCACCAAAAATCGAATGTCCGGTCCTGTCCTTCATCTCTATGCGTACCGTATCGCCAAAGCGCAGGAACGGAGTTGTGGGTTCGCCGGTTTCGATCGCCTCGATCATACGCAACTCGGCAATGCAGGAATAGCCGGCGCCGCCCGCCGAGACCGGCTTGCCCGGGCCACCGTCGAGCTTGTTGGAGACCGTGCCCGAGCCGATGATGGTGCCGGCGGCCAGCGGCCGGGTTTTCGCGGCATGTGCAATCAGCGCCGGAAAATCGAAGGTCATATCCGCGCCCGCGTTCGCCCGGCCAAACGGCTTGCCATTGAGATCGACCAGCAGCGGCAGGCTGACCTTGCCGCCATCCCAGGCTTCGCCGAGACCGTCCGGCGTTACCGCGACGGGCGAGAAAGCAGAGGACGGCTTTGATTGGAAGAAGCCGAAGCCCTTTGCAAGCTCTGGCGCAGTGAGGGAGCGCAGCGTGACGTCATTGACCAGCATGACCAGCCGGATCGCGGCCCTTGCCTCATCGAGACTTGCGCCGATCGGCACATCGTCGACAATGACGGCGACCTCCGCCTCCATGTCGACGCCAAAAGCCTCGTCGACTATCCGGATCGGGTCGCGCGGCGCGATGAAAGCGTCGGAGCCGCCCTGATAGATCAGCGGATCGGTCCAGAAGCTTGCCGGTATCTCGGCGCCGCGCGCCTTCCGCACCAGCTCGACATGGTTCACATAGGCCGAGCCATCCGCCCATTGGTAGGCGCGCGGCAGCGGCGAATGAGCGTCATGCTCGTGAAAGCGCGCTGACGGCACCGCATTGTTCTCCAGCGATTCCGCCATGGCGGCGAGATGCGGGGCGATCCGGCTCCAGTCGTCGAGCGCCGCCTGCAGCGTTGGCACCAGAAACGAGGCATCCGTGAACCGCGTCAGGTCGCGCGAGACGACGACCAGCTTTCCGTCGCGCGTCCCGTCCTTCAATGTGGCAAGATTCATGCGGTTTCCTCTCCTGATGCGGCTTTGGTGCCGCTTAATCCCACAACAAGGCCGTCGCGGGCGATCGTCAAGTCGCCGGCCCATGTTTTCCTGACGGCGGCAATCCAGTCGGCCTCGCCGATCTCGGGATCGTCGGCCGGAATGAGGTGGTTGAGAACCAGTCTTTTGACTCCTGCATCACTGGCAATGCGCCCCGCGTCCTCAGCAAAAGTATGGCTGGCGAGCAGATGCTCTCTCAGCCGCGCGCCGTTGCCGGTTTTCGCGACGAGCCGCTCGATGCCTTCTTCCAGCATGGCTTCATGGACGAGGATGTCGGCGTCTTTGGCGAAATCGGCCAATGGCGGAAAAAATGCCGTATCGGCGGAGAAAACCACGCTTTGTCCGGCATGCTCGAAGCGCAGCGCAAAGCAGTCGGTCACCGGCGGATGGTCGACGCGCAGCGCTGACACCATCAGGCCGCGCTCCTCCATCACCCGGCCTTGGCCGAATTCGATGATCGAAACCATCTCGAGAATATCCGGCCGGCCTTCGTCGACGATGCGTATCTCGATGTCGAATTCCATCGCCTGGCAAAAACGCTGCCAGTAATGGCCGGTGCCGGGCGGGCCGAACACGGTGATCGGCGTCGCCAGACCCGCGGTCCAGGCGGTGTGGATCAGCGGACCGAGTTCCAGCACATGGTCGGAATGCAGATGGGTGATGAAGACCAGGTCGAGCGCCTTCAGACTGATGCCGGCGTCGGCCAGCCCGCGCGTTACGCCAAGCCCGCAATCGACGACGATGGTGCGGCTGCCGATCTCCAGTAGCGACGAGCTCGGCCACGGCCCGCCCGGCCGGAGCGCCGGGCCGCCCTTCGAGCCCAGCAGCACCAGCCGATCCCGCGTTGGATCAGCGCTCAAGACCAGTCGCCCTCGGGCGTGCCGTTGAAGCGCTTTTTCAGATCGGCCCAGCAGTCGATGTAATTGTCCTGCCGGGTTTCGACCTCGGCGGCGTAGCGGGTCAGCATCTGCGGGAATCGGGTTTCGAACATGAAGGCCATGGTGTTGTCCAGCTTGACCGGTTTCAGCTCGGCGCGCGAGGCCTTTTCGAAGCCAGACGCGTCAGGCCCGTGAGCCAGCATCAGATTGTGCAGGCTGATGCCGCCCGGAACGAAGCCCTCCTCCTTGGCATCGTACTGGCCGTGGATCAGGCCCATGAACTCGCTCATGATGTTGCGGTGGTACCAGGGCGGGCGGAACGTGTTTTCGGCCACCAGCCAGCGCGGCGGGAAGATGACGAAGTCGATGTTGGCGGTGCCCTCCTCGCCGCTCGGTGCGGTCAGCACCGTGAAGATCGACGGATCGGGATGGTCGAACAGGATCGCACCAACCGGCGAAAAGGTTGCAAGATCATATTTGTAGGGCGAGTAATTGCCGTGCCAGGCCACCACGTCCAGCGGCGAATGATCGAGTTCAGTGACGTGAAACTGGCCGCACCATTTCACGATCAGCCGGCAAGGCGTCTCCTTGTCCTCGAACCAGGCGCAAGGCGTCTTGAAATCGCGCGGATTGGCCAGGCAATTGGCGCCGATCGGGCCACGATCCGGCAGCGTCAGCTTGGCACCGTAATTCTCGCAGACATAGCCGCGCACTGTTTCATCGGCCAGTTCGACCTTGAAGACGAGGCCGCGCGGCAGCACCGCGATCTCGCCCGGTCGCAATTCGATGACGCCCATCTCGGTGACGAGGCGGAGCGCCCCCACCTGCGGCACTACCAGCAGCTCACCGTCGGCGTTGAAGAAATGGTCGTCGACCATCGAGCGGTTGGCGACATAGACATGCGCCGCCATGCCGGTCTGGCCGAGCACGTCGCCGGCGGTGGTGATGCTGCGGATGCCGGCAATGAAGTCGGTCGGCTCGGTCGGCATCGGCACCGGGCTCCAGCGATATTGGCCGAGCGCCAGTTCGTGATCGCCGACATTCGGCGCGCTCTTCCATAGCGGATAGCTCGCCGGCTTGAAGCGGCCGGTGTGCCTAACGCTCGGCCTGATGCGATAAAGCCAGGAGCGCTCATTGGTGCCGCGTGGCGCGGTGAAGGGCGAGCCGGAGAGCTGCTCGGCATAGAGTCCATAGGCCGGCCGCTGCGGCGAATTCCGCCCCTGCGGTAGCGAGCCGGGCAAGGTTTCGGTTTCGAAGTCGTTGCCGAACCCCGGCATGTAGGAAAAATCCATAGTTTCCTCCCGAATCCACAGTGCCAGAGCGGCCTTTGCGCGTCCACGAGTGCGCGCCGCGCTCTGAATTGACCAAACTGGTTTCATTTGTAACCATTGAAAATGTAACCATCAACTGACTTAAAAGATGCGGCGGCTGCGAAAATGACGACCAAGCGCGAGACCTCGGATGAACTGGAAATTCTCGAGCTCGAAAGCTTTCTGCCCTACCGGCTCTACCGGCTCGCCGATGCCGTCAGCCGCGAATTCTCCAGGATTTACAAAGATCGCCACGGCCTGACGCGGCCCGAATGGCGCACGCTGGCCGGCCTCGGCCAACACGGCAGCATGACCGCAACAGCGCTCGGTGAGCAGTCCGCCATGCACAAGACCAAGGTTTCGCGCGCTGTTGCCGAACTCGAACGGCGTCGCTGGCTCACGCGAAAACCGGATGAAAATGACCGCCGCATCGAGCACCTGACGCTGACTGGAGCGGGCCTTGCCGCCTATCGCGAGATGGTGCCGCTGGCAAAGGCGTTCGAGCGGGAATTGCTGGCAAAGCTCAGCGCTGGCGAGCGCGCGGCGATTGTCAGCGGAGTGGCCGCGCTGGAAGCGGTGTTGAGCAAGGGCTAGCGCCCTGGATCCTCCGAGAACAACAGCGTGGATTGGCTACCGTGGCCAATGTGCAAACGGCCGCTCGAGTGATTAAATCGCAAGTGGCTTAAGAATGGTGCGGCCAGTCCATCCGGCAATGAGCCGGTGCTGACCATCGCGTCTATTTCAGCGATGGTCTTAAGCAGCACCTTCTCGATTTCCGTCGTTCGGCGACTACGCTCAGAAAACAGCGACCGCTCCAGCAAATCCGGCCGACGTCGGGCGACTTCCGTGAATACCAACCTCATGTTGTCGTATGATCGACCGTCCAACTGTTCCAGAGCAGCCACCAGAAGCTCAAGTAATTGGTGCCGCTTCAAAGTAGCGTCCTTGCTGGTCGTTTGCACGGGCGTAACCTGGTAGGTCCGGGATTACCAGTCCATCACCACCTTGCCGGAATTGCCGCTCTTCATCGCCTCGAAGCCGGCGATGTAGTCGTCGATGCCGATGCGGTGGGTGATCAGGCCGCTGATGTCGAGCGGGCCCTGCACCAGCGCGATCATCTTGTACCAGGTCTCGAACATCTCGCGGCCATAGATGCCCTTGAGATGCAGCATCTTGAAGATGACCTTGTTCCAGTCGATCTCGAAGCCGGTCGGCGCGATGCCCAGAATGGCGATCTTGCCGCCATTGTTCATGGCGTCGATCATGTCGCGGAAGGCGGGTGCGGCGCCCGACATTTCGAGGCCGACGTCAAAACCTTCGGTCATGCCGAGCGCCGGCATGATATCGCGCAACTTTTCCTTCGACGCGTCGACCACATGCTGGACGCCGAGTTTTTTCGCCAGCGCCAGCCGCACCGGGTTGATATCGGTGATGACCACTTTTCGCGCGCCGACACATTGAGCGACGAGCGCACCCATGATGCCGATCGGCCCGGCGCCGGTGACCAGCACGTCCTCGCCGACGAGATCGAAGGACAATGCAGTGTGAACGGCATTGCCCAAGGGATCGAAAATTGCGGCGATCTCGTCGGGCACATCGTCGGGAATCGGCACGACATTGTGCTGCGGGATCGCCAGATATTCGCCGAAGGCACCCGGCCGGTTGACGCCAACGCCGAGCGTGTTGCGGCACAGATGCCCCCTGCCCGCCCGGCAGTTGCGGCAGTGGCCGCAGACGATGTGGCCTTCACCCGAAACACGCTGGCCGATCTTGTACTCGGTCACCGCCGCGCCAAAGTCGGCGACCGTCCCGACGAATTCATGCCCTGTTACCATCGGCACCGGCACGGTCTTCCGCGCCCACTGGTCCCAATTGTAGATGTGGACGTCGGTACCGCAGATCGCGGTCTTCTTGATCTTGATCAGAACGTCGTTCGGGCCGATTTCCGGCACCGGCACTTCTTCCATCCAGATGCCCGGCTCGGCCTTGGCCTTGACCAGCGCCTTCATCATGTTCGACATTCTTTTGTCCCCAGAACCCTTGGTCGCTTGAATCTCTTGATCCGGAATCGCTTTTCGGTTCCGGCTGTTCAGGAAATCACTCCGAGTTCGCGCCCGACTGCGCCGAATGCCTCGACCGCACGGTCGATGTCGGCGCTGGAATGGGCGGCCGACATTTGCGTGCGGATGCGCGCCTGGCCCTTCGGCACCACCGGAAACGAGAAGCCGATGACATAGATGCCGCGCTTCAGCATGCGCGCCGCCATCTCCTGCGCCAGTGTCGCATCGCCCAGCATGACCGGGATGATCGGATGATCGGCGCCGGCAAGCGTAAAGCCGATCTTACCCATTTCAGACCGGAAGCGCGCCGCATTGGCATAGAGACGCTGACGCAGCGCATCGCCATTGCCGATCAGTTCGAAAACCCGGATCGAGGCGCCGGCGATCGCCGGCATCAGCGTGTTGGAAAACAGATAAGGACGCGAGCGCTGGCGCAACCAGTCAACCACCTGGCTCTTGGCCGATGTGTAGCCGCCCGACGCGCCGCCCAATGCCTTGCCGAGCGTGCCGGTGATAATGTCCACCCTGCCCTCGACGCCACAATGCTCGGCCGAGCCGCGGCCGTTCCTGCCAACGAAGCCGACTGCATGGCTGTCATCTACCATCACCATTGCATCGTACTTCTCGGCGAGATCGCAGACGCCCTTCAGATTGGCGATGATGCCGTCCATGGAAAATACTCCATCGGTGGCGATCAGCCGGAAACGGCAATCCATTGCCTCCTTCAGCCGCGCCTCCAGATCGGCCAAGTCGTTGTTGGCGTAGCGGAAGCGCTTCGCCTTCGACAGCCGCACACCGTCGATGATCGAAGCGTGGTTCAGCGCGTCGGAGATGACCGCATCCTCCTCGCCGAGCAGCGTCTCGAACAGGCCGCCATTGGCATCGAAGCACGAGCCGTAAAGGATCGTGTCCTCCATGCCGAGGAAGCCAGAAATCGTCGCCTCGAGCTGCTTGTGCTCTTCCTGCGTGCCGCAGATGAAACGCACCGACGCCATGCCATAACCATAGCGGTCGAGTGCCTGCTTGGCGGCGTCGCGCAATTCGGCGCTGTCTGCGAGCCCGAGATAATTGTTGGCGCAGAAATTCAGCACCTTTTCGCCGCCGACCTCGATCTCGGCCGACTGCGTCGAGGTGATCACCCGCTCGGATTTGTAGAGGCCGGCCGATTTCAGCCCTTGAAGCTCGCTGTCGATATGGGAGAGGAATGCCGCGCTCATGATCAGGCCCTGTTGAGATTGAATGGACTGTCGCCCCACGCGGACGAAAAATCCACCGCAAAAGCGACCGCTTCGGTGATGCGACGGCCAGTGACCAGAATGCCGCCCCAGAATGCCGCCAAATGGCGGATGCTCAAATGCAGCTGCCGCGCGAAAGAACGCGATAACCATTTCGCGAGCTTTCCACCGCTGGCGCTGTCGCAGCTCTGTCGACTTCCAGAGCTGTTAACACTTTCAAGCCAATGGTTCTCACACCTAACAATCTGCCGGCGAGAGGGACCGCCCCAGAAAATGTCGCAGCAACAGGCGCAAACCATTTCGGGCAGGCTCGTACTGTTGATCAAGGCCGGCTATTGGCTGGCGCTGCTGATCATTGCAGCCATGGTGATGGCCTCCTTCATCCTTCTCCAGCAAATGATGGCTGCCCAGCGGCACGACGATACGCTGCTCGATATTGTCGGCATGCAAAAGACGCTGTCGCAACGCATTGTCTTCCTTGCCAACGCGGCAGGTGCTGCTTCGCGCAACCAGCAACCGGCTCTGGTCACCGCATTCAAACAGGCCACGGCGGAGTTCGAGAGGAACTATGACCTTCTGCTCGAGCGGGTCGTCGCCGACCCGGCGTCACCGGCAAGGTTCGATCCGAAATCAGTCGAGAGCGTGCTTTTTGCCAAGCCGTTTCATCTCGATTACTTCTCGGTCGGGCTTATCGCCAACGGCCAACGCCTGGTTTCGGCGTTCGAATCACGACTCGGTGTGGCCGATAATGGCGGCTACAAGGGCGGCGGCGAACGCGTCAACCTCGACGCTTCCATCGCCAATGCGACCCTGTCGGGCTATGCGGCACTCGGCCTGCGCATCAG
This sequence comes from Mesorhizobium sp. WSM4813, assembly GCF_055811555.1. Classification (NCBI taxonomy): domain Bacteria; kingdom Pseudomonadati; phylum Pseudomonadota; class Alphaproteobacteria; order Hyphomicrobiales; family Phyllobacteriaceae; genus Mesorhizobium; species Mesorhizobium sp. WSM4813. The sequence continues at coordinate 91,010 of NZ_JBVVQU010000011.1, read as the reverse complement.
CGCCCATGCCGATGCGCGATCGGAAACACTTCTCGATCTCCATCGAACGCTGTTCTACACCACCATCGGCGTCATCGTGCTGGTGGCACTTTTCATCTTCAGGCCGATGTCGAACGCCATTCTGCGCAAGACGCATGAACTGATCGATGCCCGCAATTCCATGGCCTTCATCGCCGTGCATGACGGCCTTACCGGCCTGCACAACCGCACCTTCCTGACCGACCATTTCGATACGCTGATCAAGGGGGCACAGCGTCGGCGGGAGCGGCTTGCGGCGGTCCACCTCGACCTCGACCGGTTCAAGCAGATCAACGACACGCTTGGCCACGCCGCCGGCGACTATGTGCTGGTGGTGACGGCGCAGCGCATGCGCGATTCCTGCCGAGCATCGGATCTCTGCGTGCGTCTCGGCAGCGACGAGTTCGTAGTGATCCTCAATGGCGCCGGCGGCACCGAGGACATCAACATGGTCGCCAGGCGCGTCCTGACGCAGATCAACGAACCGATCGTATTTCAGGGCACGACCATCCTTCCGGGCGCCAGCGCCGGCGTCGCCGTCTATCCGATCGACGCCGACAATGCGCAAGATCTGCTCGTCCATGCCGATCTCGCGCTCCACTCCGCCAAGAAGCAGAGTGGCGGCAGCATCTCATTCTTCTCCGAGGAGTTGCGGCATGAACTCGATTTCCGCAAGCAACTCGAGCATGACATTAGGATCGCGATCGCGGAGAAGGCGTTCCAGGTTTATTTCCAGCCACAGGTTTCGCTGTCGAACGGCACGATCGGCGGCATCGAGGCGCTGGTTCGCTGGGAACATGCCGAACGCGGCATGATCGCCCCGGGCGAGTTCATTCCGGTTGCCGAAAAATGCGGACTCATGCCTGCGATCGGCCGCATTGTCATCGCCAAGGCAATCAGCGCGGCGGCCGAGTGGAACCGCGCCGGTGTCGCCTTTGGACGGCTCGCCGTCAACGTGTCCGGCTCCGAATTGCGTGAGCCCGATTTCGACGCCTTCCTCTTCGGCGTGCTGGAAAAAACTGGCCTGCCGCCAGAAAAACTTTCGCTGGAAATCGTCGAATCCGTCATTCTCGACGACGAGAAGACCGGCATAGCGGCAAAGCTGAGGCACATTCGCGCCGCCGGTGTTCATCTCGAACTTGATGATTTCGGCACCGGCTACGCGTCGCTCAGCCACGTCAACCCGAACGAGATCGACCGGCTGAAGATCGATCGACGCTTCGTCCAGAATATCAATGAGAACGACGACAACACCAAGATCGTGCGGGCCATCACCGAACTCGCCCGCGGCCTCGGCATCTCGATCGTCGCCGAGGGCGCCGAAACCGAGGCCGAGCTCGATTCGCTGATGGCGATCGGCTGCGACCAGGTGCAGGGCTATTCCATCGCCTTCCCGATGCCGCAGGACAAGGCACGCGAATGGCTGGTCGCGCGGGCGCCGAAGAAAGCCAGACTAACGCTGCTGCGGGGAAGCCGGGCGTAAGGCGCCAGCCTTGACACGCCTCTTCGGAAATGGCGGCCTGACGGGTGAGTCCGGCTAAGGCCGATCTGCCGCTGACTGCCGCAACGGTGGCAAATTCTTCAGCGGATTGAGCATCGGCACCCCGAGCGGTGCAAAATGACGCTCGTTGTCCGTCAGTAGCGTCAAACCGTGGACCTCGGCCGTAGTGGCAATCGCTATGTCATCGAACCCTGGCCGATGCGCCCTTGCCCGATCAAGGATGGACCCGGCGGCATGTGCGGCACGCAAATCGAAGGGAAGAACCCTCTCTCCATAAAGGTGCTCGACCGCTTGCCACCAGTTGCGTAGCAAATTCGCCTTTGTCGTCGCACCCTCGCGCTCGGCCTTCGCTATCCCTGCAGCGATTTCGGATACACTGACAACGGACAGGAACAGGTATTCGCTGGCTTTGTCGAGCCATGTTGGCAGCGCTGCCCGATCAACCTTCTTGGCCGGAGCGATTGCCGAGATGATGTTGGTATCCAGCAGAAACATCAGGACCAATCAACCGCGTTACAACGCAACCTTGCGAACCTGTTTGCGAAAACGGGGAGGAATATCGCCTTTGTCACCAGGAAAAGCCGCTAGCAATTGTCCGAAGCTAGGCACCCGCGACAGCCGTTCGTAGTCTTCGAACGACAGGATCACGGCCTGCTTACGCCCGTGACGCGTGATGACGGCAGGTTCTCCCGCGACGGCCTGATCGACCACCGCCGAAAGCATAGCCTTGGCATCCTTCAACTGAATTTCGCGCATGCTGCTGTCCTAGTTTGTGACCATTGTGGTCATATAACATCTTGGACCCACTGAAACATTGCGTTCGGCAATTGGGATCAATCGACATTCGACCGCAGCAGCGTGCGCGGCGCGCAGGTCGGTCCGACTTGCCTGGTGGCTCTCCGTACGGAGTTCGGCTGCGCGCCACCAATCCAAAGCGATCCTCAGATCCTCAGGCCGAACCTGATGCCGTCATAGATTGCGGCGTGAATGTTGCGCGAGGCGACCGCATCGCCGATGCGGAAGAGCACGAAACCGCCTTGCGGATTGCGCGCCGGGAAAATGTCGCCCCCATTGACCAGCCGCTCGTAATCGACCGCGCCGCCGTTCTTCGACAGCGGTTTCAGTGCGCGATAGAGATCGTCGAGCGGCAAGGTGCCGTGCTCGACCACCACCTGATCGACCCGCCGCTCGCCGCGCCAGCCGTCAGCGAAGTCTGAGCCGAGCTCCGCAACCAGTTGATTGCCCTCGCGCCGCACCGAACGCAGCCGCGTGTTGATGGTGATGGTGACGCCTTTTTCCTGGAAGGCGCGCATATAGGGCACGTGGTTCATGCCGCCCATTTCCGGGGCGAAGAAGCGTTCGGGCGAAACCAGCTGCAGCTTTGCACCGCTATTGGCGATCAGCTCGGCCGCACCCATGCCCTGATGGCCGCCATTGTCGTCGTAGAGCAGCACGTTTTCAGCCGGCTTGATGCTGCCGGCCATGATATCCCAACTCGACGTGACGAGATTGTCGCCTGCCGCCAGCGGCGGGTTCTGCGGCAGGCCGCCGGTGGCGACCACCACCACGTCCGGCGACAGCGCCAGAACATCGTCCTTCTCTGCCCAGGTGTCATAACGGATCTCGACGCCGAGCCGGTCGAGCTCGGCCAGTCGCCAGTCGACGATGCCGATCAGTTCCTTGCGGCGCGGGTTCTGCGTCGCCAGACGGACCTGGCCGCCGGCCTGGCTCGACGCTTCCAGCACCGTCACCTGGTGCCCGCGCTCAGCCGCGACGCGCGCCGCCTCCAGACCGCCGGCCCCAGCGCCGACAACGACCACGTTTCGCTTCGGTCCCTCGGTCCTCGGGATGATGTGCGGAACATCAGCCTCGCGGCCGGTTGCCGCATTGTGAATGCACAGCGCCTCACCGCCCTCATAGATACGGTCGAGGCAATAGGTGGCGCCAACGCAGGGGCGGATTTCGTGCTCGCGGCCCTCCATCACTTTCCGAACGATGTGCGGATCGGCAATGTGGGCGCGGGTCATACCGACCATGTCGAGCTTGCCGGTGGCGATGGCGTGACGCGCGGTGGCGACATCGGCAATCCGCGCCGCATGGAAGGTCGGGAATTTCGTCGCCGCCCTCACCTCGCCGGCGAAGTCGAGATGCGGCGACGACCGCATGCCGGTCACCGGGATGACCTTGGTCAGCGCGGCGTCGGTTTCGATCGAGCCGCGAATGATGTTGAGGAAATCGACCTTGCCGGAGCCGGCCAGCCGTCTGGCGATCTCGACGCCTTCCTGCTTTGACAAGCCTTTTTCGAAGTCCTCGTCGGCGACCATGCGGATGCCGACGACGAACTTGTCGCCGACTGCCGCCCGCACCGCGTCGAGCACCATGCCAGTGAAGCGCAAGCGGTTGTCGAGCGAGCCGCCGAAATCGTCGTCGCGCAGGTTGGTGGCCGGTGACCAGAACCCGTCCATCAGATGGCCGTAAGCCTCGAACTCGATGCCGTCGAGGCCAGCGGCCTGGCAGCGCTGGGCGGCGGCGGCGTAGTCTGCGACGATGCGCTCTATATCCCAGTCCTCGATGGTCTTGGGAAAGGCGCGGTGTGCCGGCTCACGCACCGGCGAGGCGGACAATACCGGCAGCCAGTCGGCCTTGTTCCAGCCGGTGCGGCGGCCGAGATGGGTAATCTGGATCATCACCTTGCAGTCATGCTCGTGGCAGGCATCGGCGAGCTCGGTGAGCCACGGCACGATGCGGTCGTCATAGACATGCAGATTGCCGAAAGCGGCCGGACTGTCGCGCGAGACGATCGCCGAGCCTGCCGTCATGGTCAGCGCCATGCCGCCTTTGGCCTTTTCAGCGTGATAGAGCCGGTAGCGCTCTTTCGGCATGCCGTCCTCGGAATAGGCCGGCTCATGGCTGGTCGACATGACCCGGTTCTTCAGCGTCAAATGTTTGAGCTGATAGGGCTGGAGAAGCGGATCGTTGGTGGTCATCGTCTTCCTGCTGTTTCAAATTGTGCTAAAGAGCGGCAAATTTTTGTTTTCGCGCATGTCGTATCCCAAACCGCTGCGCAGTTTTGGGTGACGTGCAGCAAGGAATCCGCCCATGACCGATACGAAGAACCTTACCCAGCTCGGGACCAACGTCGAGGCGCCACAGAACCCTGAAGCGGCAGTCCTGGAAACCGTGCCGTTTTCGCGCGGTGACGCGCCGCCGGCCATTGTTCGCTTCACCTGCCCGGAATTCACCTCGCTCTGCCCGGTCACCGGCCAGCCGGACTTCGCCCATATCGTCATCGACTATGCACCCGATACGCTGCTGGTGGAATCGAAGTCGCTCAAGCTGTTCATGACCTCGTTTCGCAACCATGGAGCGTTCCATGAAGAGTGCACCGTCATGATCGGCCGCCGCATCATCGCCGCGACCAAACCACTGTGGCTGCGCGTTGGCGGCTACTGGTATCCGCGCGGCGGCATTCCGATCGACGTGTTCTGGCAGACCGGCGCGCCGCCCGAAGGCGCATGGCTGCCCGACACCGGTGTTGCGCCCTATCGCGGGCGCGGGTGAGCCTGAGTTTCTACGGAACGTCCGTTGCATCAGTTGAGCGGCAGCCGCCGGTAGCGGCCAGGATTGTTCGGGTCGCTGAAATGGCCCATCGGCCCGTGCTCGGCGAAGTGCCCGGCCCAGCACTTCATCGCAGCGGGGTCAAGTTCGACGCCCAGCCCGTTGCCCTCCGGCACACGCACCGTATTGCCGGTCTGCCGGAACGGCCCGTCCTTGATGACATCGCCGATCTGCCAGCGAAACAGCGACTGCGATGCTTCGGTGATCCACGGCGTCGCCGCGACGACGTGCAGATAGGCCGATGTCATGATGCCGAGATCGTTCGAATAGCACCAGAACCCCTTGCCCATCGCCTCACAGGCGGCAATGAATTTCAGGGTTTTGGACAATCCGCCGAGTGCTGCGAAATTGCAGACAAAGTAATCCGGCGCACCGAGCGCGACCGCTCGTCTGAGATCCGGGATGTGCGTGGAAAACGGAATGCGCGAGTGCTGGCGCAGCGCCGCCATCTCCTCGAAGGTCGCGACCGGATCCTCATAATTGCGGATGTTGAACGGCTCGATCTCGCGCAGCACCCAGCGCGCCGTGGTCAGCGACCACTGCATGTTGGAATCGAGTTTGATCTGCGCCTTGTCGCCAAGCGCCTCACGCAGCATGCGCACGGTCCTGATCTCGAGCGCGGGATCGCCCATGATCAGCTTACCCTCGAAGATGGTCGAGCCATGCTCCTCGCGCATCTTTAGGCAGTACTCGACGATCGCCTCGGACGTCATCTCGCCACCCGCTCCGCCCTGCGCGGTGCGGAACGAGAAATATTCCGAAAACGGAATGTCCTTGCGCACAGCGCCGCCGAGGACTTTGTAGAGCGGCATGCCGAAGACCTTGCCTCTGATGTCCCACAGCGCCAGTTCGACGGCGCCGAACGCCACGGAGGCGGCATTCTCGCCGGTGTTGGCGGTGATCTGCCAGGGCGGCACGCAGCGCGCCTCGCAGTCGGCGATGTCGAGCGGATCGGCGCCGATCAGCGCCGGCGCGATCTCGACCTTGATCACCTCGCCGAAATGCCACCACGGGGCCTCGCCCAGTCCGACCACGCCTCCGTCCGTTTCGACCTCGATGATCGACTTCGAGGCGCCGCCGTAGAGACCAGCCGTCCACCAGAACGGGGCGTCTAGCGGAACGTTGACATGGGTGACGCGGATGTTGGTGATCTTCATCGGTTCGCTTTCACTCGCACTGGTACTGGCTGAGCGCCCATTCGCCGGTCACCGACAGAAGATCCGTGACCTTCCAATCGTCATCGATCTTCTTGAGTTTCCATTCCAGCCGGTGCGGATTGCCGGCAAGGACAAAGGCGACGACCACCTTGGCCTCGTCGCCCTTGACCGCTTCAACAGTCTTCAGGCTCTTGTCGATCTCGGCCCTATCGTACGCCGCATTGTCGAGCGCCATGTTGGGATCGAGGCACTCGCCCTGCCCCGATTTCCGCAGCGCATCGCTTTTGTCGAGCACCGACTTCGCCGGATCGGCGAAGTGGCTGCGCTGGGCCGGATCGAGCTCGAGCCCGGCATGCTCGTAGAACGGTTTCACCACCGCCGTTGGCGAACCCGGCCGCACCGGCGCGGTCGGTTCATTTTCTGCGGCCGGCGGAGTGGCAGGTGCCGCATTGTCGGCCGGCGCGTTTGCGGGTGGCGCACCGAACAGGTCCTGAGCAGCGGTGCTGCTCAAACCCGCCGCCAGCAGGCACACAGTCACCAGGGCCAGGACGCGGGCCATGGCATCACTCCGGGGCCTGGCCAGCGAGGCATTCGAGCGCACTCAGCGTCCAGCCGCTGGTCTTCGAGGTGATGTCGGCGACCTTCCATTTGCCGTCAACCTTCTTCAGCGACCAGACCATTTCGCGTTTGGAACCATCGCCTTCCGGGAAAAGGTTGAACGTCACTGTCACACTGGCGCTGTCGCCATCCACCGCTTCAGACAGCTTCAGCGTCTTGGCGACGGTCTTCTCGTCATAGTCCTGCGCGTCGAGACCGGGGGCGAAGTCGATGCAAGGCACTTCGTCCGGCTTGTTCTTCTGTGCCTGGTCGTTGAGGTCGAACAGCTTGGTCACCGGCTCGGTGAAACGGTCGCGGTATTTCGCATCGGCCTCGAACTTGACCTCGGGCATATAGAAGAATTTCACCGCATTGGATGCCGGCCCGGCCAGGGCGGCCGCAGGCGCTGCGATCGAGAGAGCGGCGGCAAGCACAGTCAGTCTCATCCGATAATCTCCAGGCTTTCGTGGTGGGAACCGTTCAATACCACGAATCCTGCATTCCGGCTTTTTTGCAGCCCATGAATCCGCCCCATGAAATCCAAGGGGGCGTTAACTCAGCCGCCCGCCCTTGGGCGTTAACTCAGGCGTCCAGCCAGACGTTCTGGAGATCCATTTCGAAAGTCTGGTGGACAGCGTAATTCTTCACCTTCTTGTTCATGTGGCTATACAGCTTCTGCCAGAACGGCTGAATGATGACGCCCGAATCCTGCAGGATCTGCTCGACGTCCTTCATCACCTCGCGGCGCTTCTCTACGTCGATGAGCGAGAGGGCCTGCTTGAGCTTGGCATCGAAATCAGGATTCGAATACGCCGTTTCATTCCAGGCCTCGCCGGTGCGATAGCCGAGCGCCAGCACCTGAACGCCGAGCGGGCGCATGTACCAGATGGTCATGGAATAGGGATATTTCGTCCAGTCGTTCCAGAAGGTCGACCCCGGCAGCACCGTGCGCTTCACCTTGATCCCGGCATCGCGCAGCTGGCCGGCAATCGCATCGCCCGTGTTCTTTTGCCAATCGTCCTCGACGGTGATCAGTTCATGCTCAAAATCGGCCTGTCCGGCCTCGGCCATCAGCGCCTTGGCGCCCGCCGCGTCGCGTCTCTTCTTGGGCAGCGGGTAGTATTCCGGATGGATCGGGCTGACGTGGTGGTTTTCACCTGGGGTGCCGCGCCCGGCGTAGCCAAGTTCGAGCACCGCGTTGTTGTCGACGGCCATTTGCAGCGCGTTGCGCACCCGCTGGTCATCATAAGGCTTGTGCGTGATGTTGGTCCGGGCAACGAGCGTGGTCGCTGTCGCGACCTCCGATTTCACCAGATCCATCTGGTCGAGGATGTCGATGAAGTCGGCGGGTGTTTCGAAATTGACGTCGATCTCGCCGGATTCGAAGGCATTCACCGAGGCGTTGAAGTCAGTGCCGTAGTCGATGAATTCGACGCTGTCGAGCGGCGCTTCACCGCCCCACCATTTGCCATTCTCGCGCCGCTTGACGACCGCGTTCTGGCCGACCGAATACGACACAAGTTCGAAAGGCCCGGTGCCGATCGGCTTGGCGATAGGATCGGCGCCGTCGGCATCGAATTTGCGGTGGACGACGAGCGCCGGATAGTCAGTGAAATTCGGGATCAGCGAGATGTCAGGTTCGTTCAGCTTCAGCTTGACCGTGTTGTCGTCGACCCTGGTGATCGCGCCCTCCTTCGCCTTGCCGGTTTTTGCGTCGATCAGCGCACCGACGCGCGCGGCCATCGAATTGCCGGAGGCTTCCTTCTCGCACCAACGCGTCAGATTGTAGACGACATCATCGGCGTTGAAAGCGTCGCCGTTGTTCCAGGTGACGCCCTTGCGCAGATGCAGCACATATTCGGTGGCGTCATCGTTGACGTCCCAGCTTTCGAGCAGGACCGGCTCGAATGTGAACTGGCGGGTGTAACGGACAAGCGGCTCGAGCCAGCAGCGCGAAATATTCGCAAGTTCCACCCAGTCGTAAGTGCGCGGATCCTTCTGCGCCTTCACCGACATCGATAGGCGCAGCGTCCCCCCTTTCTTCGGCTCTTCGGCCAAAGCCTGTTCCGGCATCGCAAGACCGATCATACCGTAGGCAAGGGCAGTCGATGCCCCGAACGTGCTTGCCAGCGCCAGAAATTCGCGCCGATCCATCCGGCCTGAGCGGGCCTCCTTAGCCATCGCCTCGATCGCATTCGGCACGCGATCACCGTTGCTTCTGAAGAGTGCCATTTTTTCCTCCCTTATGGTTTCGTCGGGTCTTCGCCCTTTGCATCAACTAACGCTGTCAGGCAGCTTCCCCTCGCGGCGCGCGATGAAGTCTGTCAGGCCGTCGGCGATGCCCTCATCGAGCTTCGGCTCCTCATAATCCGCGAGCATGTTGCGCGCTTTCTCGCGGCCGCGCGTGTCGTGGTCCTTTGCCCCTTCAGCCTTCCACTGTTCATACGAATTGAAGTCCATGATGCTGGGCATGAAGAAGGCGGACTCGAAATGTTCAAGCGTGTGCTGGGTGCCGAGGAAGTGGCCCTGCGGCCCCACCTCGCGGATCGCCGCCATCGCTTCCTTGAAATCGTCGAACGGAAGGCCGCCTGCGTATTTGTACCAGCCAATAAGCTGTTCGCAGTCCGTCGCAAATTTTGAATAGCCGCAGGTCAGGCCGGCCTCGAGCCATCCGGCGGAGTGCCAGATGTAGTTGGCGCCGGCAAGGATGGCGGCATGCATCAGCATGTTCGCCTCGTAGCCCGCCTGGGCATCGTTCAGCTTCGACCCGACATGGAAGCCCGACGTGCGCCATGGCAGCCGGTATTTCCGCGCCAGCGCCCCCATCAGATACATCATCTGGGCGGCCTCCGGCGTGCCGCCCATCGGAGCGCCGGTCTTCATGTCCACCGTGACCATGAATTGTCCGTAGATCTGCGGAGAACCCGGACGCAGGAGCTGCGTGAACGCGACGCCGGCCAGCGCTTCCGCATTGACCTGCGCGACCGCTCCCACGGCAGAGGCGGAAGTCGAGGCGCCGCAGAGAGCGAAGGGCGCGAGAATCAGCGGCTGGTTGTGGCGCGCATAGACCTTCATCGCGTCCAGCATGGTGGCGTCCCAGACGAGCGGCGAATTGCAGTTGGTGATCGCCACCAGCACCGAATTGTCGCGGACATAGTCCTCGCCGAAGACGATGCCCGCCATCGCCATCGTGTCTTCGGCTCGCTCCTTCGAGGTGACGATGCCCATGAACGGCTTGTCTGAGTGCTTCAGCGCCGAATGGATGATGTGGAGGTGACGCTTCGGCACCGCAATTTCCATCGGCTCGCAGATGACCGAGCTCGAGGAATGCAGCGCCGGTGCCATGTAGGCGAGCTTGTGGAAATTGTTGAGATCGGCGAGCGAGCCGTAGCGCCTGTTGTTGTCGAGGTCGCGCACATAGGGTGCGCCATACATCGGCACGAAGATGGAGTTCTTGCCGCCGACGCGGACGGTACGCTCGGGGTTGCGGGCATTGAGGGTGAATTCTGGTGGGACCTTGGAGACCAGCTCCATCAAGAGCGCACGGTCGATACGGACGCGCGTCTCGGAGACATCGGCTCCGGCGGCCTTCCAGAGGGCGATCGCCTCGTCGTCGCGGAACTCGCAGCCCACCTCTTCGAGGATCGAGAGCGATTCCTGGTGGATTAGCTCAACCGCCTCGTCAGGGACCATCTGATAGGCGGGAATCTGGCGCACCAGCGTCGGGAACGAGGCTATGGGAGCGCTCCTCAGCGCCTTGCGTCCAAGGCGGCCGCCGCCGCGGCGGTGGGTTTGCTCGGTTAATTCAGCGGCCGGTGCGTTCATGGCAATTCTATCCTCCCAATGACGACCAGCCTAGCGAGAGGAAATTTGGCTGTGACGCTGGAAAATCCTGATCACTTGTATAAGCTCAGCTTATGCGAAGCTTGCGCCATCTGCTGCCGTCGGCCGGCAGCCTGATCGTTTTCGAGGCCGCCGGGCGGCTGTCGAGCTTTACCGCCGCCGGGCGAGAGCTCGGCATGACGCAGGCTGCCGTTTCTTATGCGATCCGCGGGCTTGAAGAGCAGCTCGGCGCGAAACTGTTCCAGCGCCGCCATCGGCAGGTCAGCCTTACCGAAGCCGGCGATCGCTTCCACGCCGACGTCTCGCTCGGCCTGTCGCACATCCGCAGGTCAGCGGAGAACCTGCGCCTGCAGGCGACTGGCGGCCATGTGACGCTCGCCGCGTCGACGGCCTTCGCCTCGTTCTGGATGATGCCGCGCCTGCAGCAGTTTCGCGACGAACTGCCGGGCATCGACCTGCGCATCCAGACCGCCGACCGCGATCTCGACATCATCGCCGAAGATATCCCGCTCGGCGTCCGCGGCGGCGAACCCAGGGAGTGGCCGGACTATCATTCGCTGCGGCTAGCCGACGAGGAAATATTCCCGGTCGCCGGCGCGAGCTATGTGGCGCGGTTCGGACTGCCGGAAACCGTCGAGGCTCTGCCATCACACCGGCTCATCCATCTCGAAGAGCCGTTTCGCGAGGCCGCGAGCTGGGACGAGTGGTTCCACTCGGCTGGGGTCAACATCACCGATGCCGGACGCGGCTTGCGCATCAACGACTACGCGCTGGTGATCCAGGCGGTCATGGAGGGGCAAGGCATTGCGCTCGGCTGGGGTCACCTCGCCGCGCGCCTGCTTGCCTCAGGACTGCTGGTGCGCGTCACCGACCACACGATGACGACCGGCAAGGGCTTTCACATCATCTGGTCGAGAAACCGGGAGCTCAGCGACAATGCTCGCAAGGTGCGGGACTGGCTGGCCGCGCAAGCATGAGCTCGCCTATCTTCTGCCACGGGCCTCGGCGTATGTATCTAGTGCTTCCGCGCAAGTCTCGAATCCGCTTATAGTACCCCATGCCCATCCGCCAGCTTTCCGAAACGATGATCAACCAGATCGCCGCCGGCGAAGTCATCGAGCGTCCGGCAAGCGTGGTCAAGGAACTGGTCGAGAACGCACTCGATGCCGGCGCTGCCAGAATAGAGATCGTCACCGCCGGCGGCGGGCTGAACCTGATCCGCGTCACCGACGACGGCTCCGGTATCCCGGAGAAGGAACTGGCGCTGGCGATCGCGCGGCACTGCACCTCGAAGCTCGCCGACAACATTCACGACATCCGCTCGCTCGGCTTTCGCGGCGAAGCGCTGCCGTCGATAGGCTCGGTGGCGCGGCTGTCGATCCGCTCGCGCACCGCCAACGGCGACAGCGCCGCCGAGATCGGCATCGAGGGCGGCCGCGTGTCCGCCGTCAAGCCGGCGGCCGCCAATCGCGGCACCACGGTCGAGGTGCGCGACCTGTTCTTCGCCACGCCGGCGCGGCTCAAATTCATGAAGGGCGAGCGCGCCGAAAGCTCAGCAACCAGCGATGTGATCAAACGCATCGCCATCGCTTTCCCAGCCGTACGCTTCACGCTGGCCGGTTCCGACCGCTCGACGCTGGAACTGCCGGCGACCGACGACAGTCCGGAAGGCCGGCTGCGCCGCGTCGCGCAAGTGATGGGCGCCGACTTTCCGGAGAATGCCATCGCCATCGATGCCATGCGCGACGGCGTGCATCTGGCCGGCCACGTCTCGATCCCATCCTTCAGCCGCGCCAACGCGCTGCAGCAATACGCCTATGTCAACGGCCGGCCGGTGCGCGACAAGCTGATCGCCGGCGCCATCCGTGGCGCCTTCGCCGACGTGCTGCCGCGCGATCGACATGCGGTGACGGTGCTGTTCCTGACGCTCGACCCGGCCATCGTCGACGTCAATGTCCATCCAGCCAAGGCCGATGTCCGCTTCCGCGATCCGGGACTGGTGCGCGGGCTGGTCGTCGGCGCCATCCGCGAAGCGCTCGCCAATGCCGGCATCCGTGCCGCCACATCAGGGGCGGCCGGCATGATGGCGGCATTCCGGCCGGGCGCAGCGTCCTATGCGCATGCTGGGCCGGCCAACGGCCATCGCAGCTATGAAGCGGCTTACCGGGCCTCTGGCTTCGCCGGTTTCGATCCTTCCCGCTCGCCGCAGAGGCCGCTGGACCTGGGCTTGGAAGGCGAGGGATTTGAACACCCTGAACCAGGAAACGGCGGCTTCGGCGAAAACGATCAGGCGGTGTTCGACGCCGGACCGCTTCACAGCGCCGACGCGCGTGCCGGACAGATTGAGACGGCGGAGACGCTGCTTGGCATGGTGCTAGGTGCCGCACGGGCGCAAGTACACGAGAACTACATCGTCGCGCAGACCAGGGATTCGCTTGTTATCGTCGACCAGCATGCGGCGCATGAGCGGCTGGTCTACGAGGCGCTGAAGAACGCACTGCATGCGCGCGCCGTGCCGTCGCAGATGCTGCTTTTGCCCGAGATCGTCGACCTGTCGGAAGAGGATGCCGAGCGGCTTGCCATGCATTCCGAAACGCTGGCCCGCTTCGGCCTCGCCGTCGAGCGCTTCGGCCCGGGTGCGGTCGCGGTACGCGAGACGCCGTCGATTCTCGGCGAAACCAATGTCCAGCAGCTGGTGCGCGACCTTGCCGACGAGATCGCCGACAACGACACGGTCGACACGCTGAAAGGGCGGCTGGACAAAATAGCCGCGACCATGGCCTGCCACGGCTCGGTGCGTTCCGGCCGCCTGCTCAAGCCAGAGGAGATGAACGCGCTGCTGCGCCAGATGGAAGCAACGCCGGGCTCCGGCACCTGCAACCATGGCCGCCCGACCTATATCGAGCTCAAACTCGCCGACATCGAAAGACTGTTCGGCAGGCGTTAGCTTGGGATGCAAAAAGAGCCGCTCTTCAGCGGCTCTTCTGAGTCAAGGGACCGCTGAGTCAAGAGACCGCCCCAAAGCTTTGATTCACCTCTTCAAATTCACCACGATCACGCCGCCAAGCGCCAGTGCGCCGCCGAGAATGCCAAGCAGCGTCGGCACCTCGCCCAGCCAGAAGAAGCCGATCAGCGTCGCCACCGGCGAAACCAGATAGAGGAAGTTCGAGGCACGGGCTGCAGGCAGCCGGGAAAGTGCTGTCGCCCAGGCCGCGTAGGCGATGAGGCTTGGCACGATGCCGAGAAAGATGACCGCGCCTAGGCCGGCGCTATCGGCAACCGCCGCCTGCGCCAGGCCGCTCGGCAGGAAAGGCAGCAGGCAGAGCGCGCCGAGCACCATGTTCGAGGCCGAAATGGTCAGCGGATGATGGCGGGCAAACAGCGGCTTTTGCACGATGGTGTTGACGGCCGAGCACAGCGCAGAGCCAAGGACCAACAGCGCGCCATTGTTGAAATGCAACCCTTGCCCCTCGCCCATGGCGATGATGCCGATGCCGGCGAAGGACAGAAATGTGCCGGCCCAGGCCAGGCCTGAGAAGCGTTCGCCGAGCAGCGCCATCGCCAGGATCGCAGTGAAGATCGGGCTGACATTGATGATGAAGCCGGCGGCACCCGCCGAAACGGTTAGTTCGCCGAAATTGAGCATCACCGTGTACAGCGCAACGAAGACGGCGCCGCCGAACCCGAAGCGCCACAATTCATCGAACCGGGGCAGTGCCGGCCGCTTGACTGCGAGGAAGATCGCCGCCGGCACCGCAGCGATGGCGAAGCGTAGCGCGCCGAGTTCCAGCGGCCCGAAGGCGGCGAGGCCGGCACGGATCGCCGGGAACGCGGAGGCCCAGCCGACCACCGTCAGCGCCACCGCAATGGCCGCCGTGGTATCTATCCGCTGTGTCGTATTCAACGTGCCGGTACAGGCGCTCATTTCATTGTTCTCGCGTTTCTTGTCCTCAAACAAACAAAACGCCTTTCCTGGCCGATTGACAAACGACCAAATCGAGAGTGAGCTGTGACTATGGATCACAGCTCGGACGCGATGCTGCCGCTCGAAACTCTGCGCGCGTTCGACGCCGCGGCACGGACGGGCAGCTTTTCGGCGGCTGCCGAAAAACTCAACCTCACTCATGGCGCCGTCAGCCGGCAGATCGCCAAGCTCGAGGACTGGCTCGGGCTGAAAGTGTTCGATCGCGGCGCGCGTGGGGTATCGCTGACGATCGAAGGCAACCGCCTGCATCTGCGCACCACTGAGGCCTTCGCCCTGATCGCAAGCAATTCGGACCGCTGGATCGAGCCGCGCGGCACCGCCGTGGTGCGGCTGACCTCTATCCCGTCGGTCAGCGGGCTGTGGCTGATGCCGCGCATGGCGGCGCTGGAAAACAATCCGTCCAAGCTGCGCATCGTGCTCGATGTCGATATCCGCCAGGCGGACCTTGCCGATGAGGGCATCGATCTGTCGATCCGCTGCGGCCGCGGCCGCATTCCCGGCCGCGTCTCGGTGCAGCTGTTCGAGGAACATGTGTTTCCGGTCGCCTCGCCGGACCTCGCCCGCGAGATCGGCCGTGGCGACCCTGCCCGGCTGCTCAAATTTCCGTTGATCAATGATTCGGATGCTTCGGCCTGGCGCGCCTGGTTTGCCGCGCAGGATATCGACTATCGTCCGCGCCCACAGGACCGGCGCTTCGAGGATTACAATCTGGTGCTCGATGCTGCCACTCACGGCCTCGGCATCGCGCTGGCGCGGCCACCGATGACCGAGCATCAACTGAAGTCAGGCCGCATCGTCGCTGTGGACGACCGGATCGTTCTCAGCCCGATATCCTATTGGCTCGACCGGCCTATAGGGCGACCGCGCGCCGCCGCCGCCGAGCTTGCCCGGCGCATCGCGGCCCAGGCCGGGCTGGCGGCGGAAAAGATCGAGGAGTTCATCGAAGCCGAGCAGTAGGATGACGGACATCCACTTTGCCGGCTTGCTCGGCTGGTTGTCGTCCGAAACGGAGCCGACCAAACCCAATCTTGTCTCGCTCCAAGCTTGACCTTGCCGGCAATTTGTGGCGATGACATCGTCATGAACCTTGGCTCCATGTCATGATGAACCGCTTTGAAGGCCCCGGCGGCAAGGAAGCCCGTATCCGCTACCTGGACGGGGACTTCCAGGTGACCAGCCCCGGCGCTTTCGTGCGCTGCGCGGTAACCGGCGAAAGCATCCCGCTCGATGAGCTCAAATATTGGAGCGTCGCTAGGCAGGAGCCCTATGTGAGTGCCGCGGCCTCGCTGCGCCGCGAGATCGAGGCACATCCCGAAATGCGCAGCCGGCGCTAAACCAGCTCCGGATCGGCTCCAAAGTCAGCCCTGCAGCTTGCGCTGCCGCCAGGCATCCAGCGTCTCGTCGATGATGCGTTGAGGCACGTGGCCGGGATCGAACACGGTGTCGATCTCCAGCACATCGAGCTGTCCGAGGAAATCGGCGGAGGCGGCATCGTGGCGCAGCCGGGCGGCGTCCTTGGCGGTGGTGATGAGGCCAAGTCCGGCACCTCGCGCTGTCGTTGCCAGTTCGGCAAGCTCGTCCTCGCCATAGAAATGATGGTCCGGAAACGCCCGGGTCAGCGCAACCTCGCCACCGGCCTCGCGGACCGTGTCGAAGAATTTGTCGGGATGGCCGATGCCGGCAAAGGCCAGAAATCGCTTGCCGGCCAACACCGCCTTGCTGCTTGGCCGTGTATGCGCCTCGAAGATCGGCCGGCCGGCACGCGCCGCCTGGCGGACGACCGCATCGGCAGCAAGGCCCTCGCCCATCTTCAGCAGCGCGCTGGTGAAAACCAGTTGGTCGACGATATCGGCCCTGAGCGGACCGCCAGGAATAACGTGGCCGTTGCCGACGCCGTAGCGTGCATCGACGACGACCAGCGCATAGTCGATATGGATGCGCGCGCTCTGGAAACCGTCATCCATGATCAGGAAATCGCAGCCATGCTTTTCCAGCAGAAGGCGCGCGCCGGCGGCACGGTTAGGCGTCACTGCGACCGGCGCGTGCTCGGCCAAAAGCAGCGGCTCGTCGCCGACATGTTTGGCGGCGTCGTGATGCGGATCGACGACATGCGGCTGCGCGAAGGAGCCGCCATGGCCGCGCGACAGGAAACCGGGATTGAGCTGCATGCGCCTGGCCTGCCGGGCCAAGGCGATCGCCACCGGCGTCTTGCCAGTGCCGCCGACGGTGAAGTTGCCGACGCACAGCACCGGCGCCTCGACCTTTTCGCGCGATGCTGAGCGCATGCGGCGGCCGGCAATGAGCGCATAGATCGCGGACAGCGGCGCCAGCGCCAGCGCCCGCCAGTCCGGTTCTTCCCACCAGAAGGGGGGCGCTTCGCTGGCCATCTTAGCGGCCGTTGGCGCCCTTGAGGCGCGACTTGACGACCAACGGCTGAATGTAGGGTTCGAGCGACTTCAACGTGAGCGCCAGCGCGCCGCGCATCTCGTCGACGGTCGCCGCGCCGGCCGCCATCATCTCATGGCGAGCCACCTCGTTGCTCAACAGGAAATTGACGGCGCCGGCCAGCATGTCGCGGTCGCGCACCAGCTTGGCGCCGCCGCTGTCGAGCAGGCGCTGATAGGTCTCGCGAAAATTCTGGACATTGCGGCCGGCCAGCACCGCCGTGTCGAGCATGGCCGGCTCCAGCGGGTTCTGGCCGCCCTCGGAGGTAAGCGAACGACCAACGAAGGCGATCTCTGTCAGCCTGAGATAAAGCCCCATCTCGCCCATCGTGTCGCCGAGCAGAATGTCGGTATCGGCGGTGGTCCGGTCGCCCTTGCTGCGCCGAGCGACTTTCAGGCCCATGCCAGAAATCTGCGCGGCAAGCGCGTCGGCGCGATCGGGATGGCGCGGGACGACGATCGTCAAAAGACCGTGGTGACGCTTGTGCAGCATCGCGTGAACCTCGGCAGCGACCACCTCCTCGCCGTCATGGGTCGAGATCGCCGCCCAGGTCGGGCGGGCGCCGATCTGGCGCTTCAGCGTGTACAGCGCCCTTTCATCGGCCGGCGGCGGCGTGGTGTCGACCTTGAGATTGCCGGATACCGTGACCGGCCGGGCGCCGAGCGAGAGGAAGCGCTCGCCGTCGACATCCGACTGGGCGACGACATGGGCGAGATTCTCGAACAGCGCCTCGGCGATGTTGGCGCGCTTCTTCCAGGATTTGTACGAACGGTCCGACAGCCTGCCATTGACCAGCACCTGCGGCACACGGCGTGCGCCGAGCTCCAGGATGGTCATCGGCCAGATCTCCGATTCGGCGATGATCGCCAGATCCGGCCGCCAATGGTCGAGGAAGCGGCTGACCGCCGGCTTGAGGTCGAGCGGCACATATTGGTGGATGATGCGGTCACCGAGCCGCTCGTCGGCAACCTGAGCGGAGGTGACAGTCCCCGTCGTCAGCACAATGTTGACGCCGTAGTCGAGGATGCTCTCGACCAACGGCACGACCGCGATTGTCTCGCCGACGCTCGCCGCATGGATCCAGATCACCGGCCCTTCGGGCCGCTCGCGCCCGGCGATGCCATAGCGCTCGCGCCGGCGAATTCGGTCCTCCTTGCCCCTGGAGGTGCGCCAAGCGACATAGGGCCCGATCAGCGGGTAGGCGGCTGCGCCTGCGAAACGATACGCCGTCAGGAAAGTGCGCGCCCAGCGCTCGCTCATTTTGAGCCATCCACGAGGCTGTAAGCCTCGGCGGTCGCGGCGTTGAGCGCGGCCGTGACCTCCTGGCGCTTGCGTCCCATTTCGGTCTCATCCGCATTGGCCGGAACGAACACCGGCGCTCCGACGATGATCGAGGAGCGGCCGAACGGCAGATTGATCGTGGTCTTGTCCCAGCTGCGCTCCAGCACCTTGCGGCGGCTGGTGGCGATCGCGACAGGCAGGATCGGTCGGCCCGAAAGCCGTGCCAGGAGAACGATGCCAAGCCCCGCGTCGCGCGGCGTTCCATGGGGAATGTCAGCGATCATGGCAACGTTCTTGCCGGTGGCGAGTGACTTTTTCAGGGCAATCAACGCTTTGGCACCGCCCTTATCGCGACGCTTCGAGCTTTCGCGTCCGCCCGAGCCGCGCACCGCCTCGATGCCGAATTTTTCGAGCATCAGTGCGTTGAGCTCGGCATCGGCACTACGCGACACCATGGCGACCAGCGGCCGTCCGCTGGGATAGTAGGCCGGTGTCAGAAGATGCTGGCCGTGCCACAGCGCGATGATGATGGGTTCGAACTGCGAGTAGGCGCCGCCCGACATCTGCGCCGATCCGTCGACAACACGGTTGGTCAGGCGGACAAGGCGAACGAACTGCGCAAACACGCTGGCGATGGCGTTCTTGGCGAATCGCGATTGCGCCAGCGGTTCGCGTATTTTGCGCCAGATTGTCTTCGAGCTGTCACCGCGGCGCCCTCTTACCGCGGACCTCGTGGCCGGCCCTTTCACGGCGTCATGATCCATCAATCTCAACCGGCAGGCTTGTTGTCGGGGTCGAGCAACCGGTGCAGGTGAACGACGAAATAACGCATGTGGGCATTGTCCACGCTGGCTTGGGCCTTGGCTTTCCACGCCGTTTGCGCGGATTGATAATCGGGATAGATGCCGACTATGTCGAGCGCGTCGAGATCACGGAATTCTGTCCCGCCCAGCGTCTTCAGTTCGCCGCCGAACACCAGGTGCAAAAGCTGCTTCTTTCCGTCTTCCGCGGTC
The DNA here is from genome assembly GCF_055811555.1 of Mesorhizobium sp. WSM4813. Taxonomy (NCBI): domain Bacteria; kingdom Pseudomonadati; phylum Pseudomonadota; class Alphaproteobacteria; order Hyphomicrobiales; family Phyllobacteriaceae; genus Mesorhizobium; species Mesorhizobium sp. WSM4813. Next base: position 71,552 of record NZ_JBVVQU010000011.1, on the reverse strand, counting down.
ATGTCGGTCCTTCACATATCGTGAGTTTATGACAGGTCTAGACCAAAGCCGCCGACTTTGGAACCATTGATGATATGTTCAGCCGTCCAGCCCTGCGACGACGCCGGAGAGCACGGCGAGCAGTTCGCCGCTGCCGGCAACCAGCGCGCCGTGGTGGATCACTTCACCGGCATAGCGCGGCGGGCGGCCCTTCTGGTCGAGCAATGCGCCGCCGGCTTCGCGCAGGATGAGATCCGCCGCGGCGATGTCCCAGTCATGTGCGTTGGGTTTGACGAAGGTCGCGTCGAGCCTGCCATTGGCGACCATCGCCAGCCGGTAGGCGAGCGAGGGAATATAGGGCACGCGGCTCAGCCGGCCCTGCCATTCCGCCGGCATCAGGGCGATCAACGGCTTCGGGCCGCCAATTTCCACCATTGCTGCCGGGCGGCGCACGGCAATGCGACGGCCATTCAGGAACGCCCCCTCACCGGGCAGTGCCCAATAGGTCTCCTCCGTGGCCGGACATTCGAGCACACCGGCAAGCGTGCGGCCGTCCTCGACCACCGCGACGCTGACGCACCAGGAGCGAAGGCCTTCGAGGAAGCCGCGCGTGCCGTCGATCGGATCGACGACGAAGGTGCGGCGGGCGGCAAGCCTTGCCGGATCGTCGGCTGTCTCCTCCGACAGCCAGCCATAGTCCGGCCGCGCTGCAAGCAAGGTTTCGCGCAGATAGGCGTCGGCGGCGTGATCGGCCTCGCTCACTGGCGAGGTGCCGCCCTTCATCCACACTTGCGGATTGTTGCCGAAATAGCGCATGGCGATGGCGCCCGCCTCGCGGGCGGCGTCGCGCAGCAGCGGCAGATCCTCGCGAGCCCCGGCAGAGGTGACCTGGTCAAGCTCCGGCAAGGGTCATGCCTTCGATCAGAAGTGTTGGTGCGGCGGTGCCGAAATTGCGATCGAGATCGCTCGCCGGAACCATGTTGAGGAACATGGTCTTCAGGTTCGAGGCGATGGTCACTTCCGCAACCGGATAGGCGAGCTCGCCATTTTCGATCCAGAAGCCGGAAGCGCCGCGGCTGTACTCGCCAGTCACCATGTCGACGCCCTGGCCGAACACTTCGGTGACGTAGAAGCCTGATTTGAGCGACTTGATGAGGTCTTCGGGCGTTCGCTCGCCCGGCTCGATAGCGAGGTTGGTTGACGACGGCGAGACGGAGGAGCCGTTGCGCGAGCCGCGCCCGTTGGTGGTCAGCTCCAGTTCCCGCGCGACCGAGGTCGACAGGAACCAGTGGTTCAAAACGCCCTTCTCAACCATGAGCAGCTTTTCGCCCTCGATGCCTTCGCCGTCGAACGGGCGCGATGCCTGGCCGCGGAGCCGGAGCGGCTCGTCGGTGACGGTGATCGCCGCCGCCGCTACCTGCTTGCCCATCATGTCGCGCAAAAAGCTGGTCTTGCGCGCGACGGACGCGCCGTTGATGGCGCCGGCGAGATGGCCGGCGATGCCGCGGGCGACGCGCGGGTCGAACACCACGTCGACCGGCCCGGTCGCAGCCTTGCGCGCGCCGATGCGCCGCGCGGCGCGTTCGCCGGCCTTGCGGCCGATGTCCTCGGGTGCGTCCAGGTCGGAGAAATGCTGGCGCGAGGAGAATTCATAATCGCGCTCCATGCCGGTGCCCTCGCCGGCAATGACGCTGGTCGAGCGCGAAAAGCGGGACGCGACGTAGTGGCCGACAAAGCCGTGCGAGGTGGCGAGCACCAGCCCGCCAAGGCCGGCGCTGGCGCCGCTGCCGGCCGAATTGGTAACGCCCTTGACGGCAAGGGCCGCCGCTTCCGCGGCCAGCGCTGCTTCCTTCAACTGGTCGGCCGAAACTTCCGTCGCGTCGAACAGATCGAGGTCGCGCGGCTTCCTGACCAGCAGGGCCGGATCGGCGAGTCCCTGATAGGGATCTTCCGGCGAGACTTTCGCCATCGCCACGGCGCGCTCGGCTAGCGCTTTCGGGTCGGAGGCAGCGGTTGCCGAGACGCTCGCCACCCGCTTACCGACGAAGACGCGCAGCGAGACATCCTCGCTCTCGGACGCCTCCGTACCCTCGACCTTGCCAAGCCGCACCGACACGCCGGTCGAACGGCCGCGCACCGCAACCGCGTCGGCGGCGTCGGCGCCGGCCCGTTTGGCAGCCTCGACCAGGGCCGCGACGCGGTCGGTCAATTTCGCTGAGTCCAGCGTATCGGTCATGCACATAATCCTGTTTTTCCGCCTGACATAAGGGGCGGCCGCTCCGCACCATCTATTGTTCCGATGTGGCTTGTGCAATGGCAGAAGTCGCAAGCGGGGTAGATCGGCCAACAGACACGATCGGAGCGGGGTCCTCAAACGCTGCTCGCGGCGGTTTCGGACTGGCGGATGGCCCAGTGACGCCGTGCTCCGACCTCATGCGGACGTTCGAATGCGGTAGCGCCTTTGTCCTTTCCACTCATGATCGGCACCTGCCCGAAACCGTTAAATTTAGCGATTTCTTGTGTTCCCTTGGAACTTTGTAGCTTGCGTTCCAGTTTCAACCGCATGCGAGACTCTGTGATCCAAACCATCAGGACTGCGGTGAACGCGCCGCCGCGGTACTCGCTGGTCCTTCCCATCTACAACGAAGAACAGGTGCTGCCTCGACTGATCGAGCGGATCAATTCGCTGATCTGCCGGTTGGACGGAGAGGCTGAGGCGATCTTCGTCGATGACGGGAGCCTCGATGGAAGCGTCGAATACCTTCGGAAAATGGTCGCCGTCGAGCCGCGCTTCCGGCTGATCGAACTTTCCCGCAATTTCGGCCACCAGGTCGCGATCACGGCAGGCATGGACGCAGCTGCGGGTGATGCCGTCATCGTCATGGATGCCGACCTGCAAGACCCGCCGGAGGTGGTTCTCGATCTGGTGGAGAAGTGGAAGGAAGGCTTCGAGATCGTCTATGCCCGCCGTGTCAAGCGTGAGGGCGAATCCTGGTTCAAGCGCTTGACGGCGAGCCTCTTCTACCGCCTGCTGGAGAAGATGACGTCGGTCGACATCCCGCGCGACGTCGGCGATTTTCGCCTGGTCGGGCGCAAGGCTCTGGAAACCTTCAAGCAAATGCCGGAACACGACCGTTTCGTCAGGGGCATGTTCGCCTGGATGGGGTTCAAGCAGACGGCGGTGCCTTTCGAACGTCCCGCGCGGACCCTCGGCCAGACCAAATACCCATTCTGGAAGATGATGCACCTTGCCGTTCACGGCATCGTCAGCTTCTCCGAGAAGCCGCTGCGCATGGCGCTGTGGGGCGGATTGGCCATCTCCGCGCTTGCGGTGGTGTTCGGTGCTTACGCCATCTTCGCCTGGATTTTTGAAACTGGCATCATTGCCGGCTGGACATCCACCGTGGTGATCGTGTCGCTCCTTTGCGGCATCAATCTTTTCATGACCGGCGTGGTCGGGCTCTATGTCGGCGGTATCCACGCCGAGGTCAAACGCCGTCCGCTTTACGTGATCGATCGGGTCGCCGGCTTCGACAAGGCACTGCGTGCCGCCAGCCCGGATGAGAGCCGTCGATCGTTTCGAAAACCCAGGAACGGAGCCTCGGCTGATGGCCGAACTCTTCGACAGCTATAAATCAAATTATGGCGAGGCGGTCGCAGGATCCATCCGGTTTTCCGGCCTCAGGCACGACTTCTTTCTTATCGCCAAAGCCGACCTGCTGCAGCGTCTTGTCGTCGAGCGAAGGCTTCGGCAGGATGGTGCCGGTGTGCGGGCGCTGGATGTCGGCTGCGGTGTCGGATCGCTCCACCCTTATCTCGAAGGCGTCTTCGTGAGCCTGGATGGCTGCGACGTCTCGGAGGAATCGATCCTGCGCGCCGGCCAGGACAATCCACGTGTGAGCTACAGAGCCTGCACCACGCCGAGCCTGCCTTATAAGGACGGGGCGTTCGATCTGGCATTCGCCAGTTGCGTCGTCCACCATGTTCCGCCCGCCTCCTGGTGCGATTTCTTCCGGGAAATGCGGCGCGTCGTGCGGCCGGGCGGCGTCGCCTGCATCATCGAGCACAATCCCTATAATCCGCTGACGCGTCTTGCGGTGTTCCGGTGTCCGTTCGATCAGGATGCGGTCCTGCTCAACGCCGCCAAAGCAAGGTCCCTTTTTCAGGAGACGGGCTTCAGGGATGTCCGATCCGAGCACTTCCTGCTGCTGCCGTCGGCCAGGCCTTTTGCCAGAAAACTCGAGCGTCTGCTCGCGCGCCTACCGCTCGGAGCCCAGTATGCCTGCAGTGCGTATGTCTGAGCGCCGTTCGACCGCCGGCGCCGGGCTGAAGCTGCTGGCGCGCTTCGGGTTGGTCGGCATCGCCGCGACAACGCTGTATGCTGTCTTGGCTATCGCCTTGGTCGAAACGAGATGGATCGGCTTCTCGCCTGTCCAAGCGTCGCTTGCGGCTTACGCCGCGGCTGCCGTGTTTTCGTATCTCGCCCACAAATCAGTAACCTTCATGTCGAACGGATCGCATCGATCGGAAGCTGCGCGTTTTCTCCTGCTGACGTCGACAGGTTTCGCCGTGGCTTACGCGGCGCCGGCGCTTTTGACGGCGAAACTCGGCCTGCCGCCCATCATTGCCATTCTGGTTACATGCCTGCTTATTCCAGCGGTCAATCTGCTCATGCTCGACCGATGGGTTTTTGCGCAGCGAGGACCCGGCGCGCAAGGCGACCGCTCTACCTAAGCGCGTCGCGTTTGAATGGATTCAGGCGACGCGCGTAAGTTCTTGTTTTTATGCATGTCGTTATCGCAAAACCGCTGCGCACTTTTGCGCGACATGCATCAATCCATCTCAATGGCATCCAGCCGGAACGACACCAGCTTGATGGAGCGCTTATAGATGTTGCTGGCGGCCGGAGTTGGCGGAATGCCGTCGAGATAATCGAAGGCAATTTCGAGTGTATCGGCCTTGCCGAGCGCCGCCGGTGGAATGACGAACGAGACCATTCGTGGTTCTTTGCCAGACAGCGTCACAGCATGCGCCCGAACGCCATTCACCGAGATCACAATCCTCTGCGTGACCTGTGGTGGGCGAATGACGGCGGCCATTTGCAGCGTGGCTGTCAGTTCGTTGCGCATCGGCGGTATCTTTACGCGAAGCCGCGAGGTCTCGCCTAGGGAATGGGTGCCGTCGGCAACGGGTCCCGACCAGCCGCAGACCTTTATACTGGCTGCCTGTTCGGCGCCGTCGTTCCGGAACGATACCGTCTGGCCAAATGTGTAGCTGCCAACGGCATCGCGATTGAGGCAGGTCGTCGTCCGATCGATGTAATAAGCGCGATAATCGGCATTGACGTTTGGATTGAGAGCAAGCGCAAGGATGAGGATCTCGGACCCGGCCAGAACCGCCGCCAGCGCGTAGCCGCCGAGCGAGGCGGCGCGTCTGTAAGGCCCCAGACTGTCAGACCAGGGCAAGATAGCCTCCGATCCACGCCACAGTCGTGAAATAACAGGCGCCAAGGAAGAGAACCAAAGCTGCGAGCCAAATAAGCCTCGACGCCGACAACAGGACGGCGAGCAACATTGTCAGAGGCGCAAGCCCAATGACGTATCTGACCATCGAGGCCAGGTTGGTGATCAGCGGCAGGACAATGCAGAGCGCGCAGAACAGTGCCGCGCCATATTGCCTGCGAGCCGCCAGAACGGCCGACAGCGCCAATCCCGTGATCGCGGCGAGCGCGCTCCATTGCGGCGCCGTGGGCAGCCAGCCCGTCTTCGGGACGGCGGAGAGCCCGTCCCACACAAAAACCAGCGGATTACCGGCCACCCGTCCAAACGCGCGCTGGATGTGCAAGAACGCAAAGCCGTCTCCGACGGTGAGGTACAGGAACAGGATGTAAGCGAACAAACCGGCTGGCGAGATGAGGACAGCGACCAGCAGATCCGGCCGGCCAAGCACCCAGCGCGGGAAAGACAGCTCCGATCCGCCCTGCTCGCGGTGTTCCCTGAACATTTGAATGACGGTCGCAAATACGACGAAGACGCCGACGAGCCTCGTCGCCGACAGGAGCGCGGATGAAACGCCCGCGGCGAGATAGCTGGAGCGCTTGAGCGCCAGAAAAACGCACGAGGTGAGGAGCACGAAAAGCGGTTCGCTCAGGAAGGTCGTGAAGTGAAAGGAGAACGGGCCGCTGAGCAGAAAGGCGCAATACAGCACATAGGCGCGCATGTTCTTGTCCAGCAGCGGCCAGGCCACCAGACAGGCGGCGTAGCTGCAGGCGATGGAGGTGACCGTCGCGACCAGTATCGTCTGGAAAGGAAAGACAACCCGGATCGCCGCCACCAGCATCGGGTAGAGCGGGAAGAAGCCCCAGCGACCGACATTGCTGTGGTTTGGAATGGGAAAGCGCTCATAGCCCTGTTCACTGATGCCAATGTACCAGGCGCAATCCCACCGGCAGAGCGCGTGGGCATAAGCCTCGAAACCTGGTTCCTCCGACACAGAAGCAAATGCCGCATAGCGAATGGCCAGTCCGCTGATCACGAACAGCAACGGCACCGCCGCGACGGTCAGGACCATGGCGCGAGCGCCAGCGCTCGGATGCGCAACTTCGAGCGCCAACTCTGCCTCCACCCATTCAAGTGGCTGGCGCCACTCTCCTTCTAAACTAGCGCCGTCGGGGCAAATTCAAGACATCCCTTTCGTCGGCGGCATCATCTTCGTCCCGTATCACGAGTCTCTCAGCCAGACGAGCATCTCGCCGGGATCGCGGTTGTCCCAGGCAAAATAGGGCACGGCGGTGATTTTTGCTTCCTCCACCGCCGGCGGTTCGGTGCGATAGAGGCCGTTGTCCCAGTTTTCAAACGCCTCTTTCCTGGCAATAGCTGAAAGCGTGACGACGCCGCCCAGAAGGTTCGGCTCCTCATGCGCCTCGATGTCTGCCGTGCGTGGCAAGGCGATGCGGTGCAGCTGGCCGGCATTGTCGGTCTGCTCGACGCAATAGATCAGCGGACCGCGGGCAAGCGCGACGCGGCCGATATCCTGCCGGACCTCCGGATTGGCGTAGAGCCGGTCGACCGCCATTTCGAGATCGAGCTCGACCTGGTCACCCGTGCGCCACTCACGCCGGATCGCGGCATAGCCGTCGCTGGTTACATCCTCCAGATCGACTGCCTCTCCGTTCACCTTGAGCGCCGCGTTGCGGCACCAGGCCGGCAGGCGCAGGTGCAAGGTGAACGCGGTCGGCGCCTCGGGTTCGACGCCGATCGAGACCGCGCCGTCCCATGGATAGTTGCTGGCCTGGCTCAGCTCTATTTGCGTCCCTGCTATATCGAAACGAGCCGTACTGTTTCCATAGAGATGGACGGCCAGTGCATCGTCGGACAGGCTGTAAAAATAGCTGCCGATCGAAGCCACCATGCGGCCGATGTTGGGCGGGCAGCAGGGGCAGCGATGCCATTTCCAGCGATTGTGCTTGCCCCGGCTTTCCAGCGGATTTTCATAGAAGAACAGCGAGCCGTCGAGCGACAGGCCCGAGATCGAGCCGTTGTAAAGCGCTCGCTCCATCATGTCGGCGTAACGCGCATTGGGCCCCATGCCGAGCATGCGGCTCGCCCAGAACACCAGGCCGACCGAAGCGCAGGTCTCGGCATAGGCGGTTTCGTTGGGCAGGTCGTAGTCGGCAGTAAAGCCTTCATTGTGCGACGACGGCCCGATGCCGCCGGTAATGTAGAGGTTCTTGGTGGTGAGATCGTCCCACAGCCGGTCGAGCGCCACGCGCAGCGTGTCGTCGCCATATTCGGTGGCGATATCGGCCATGCCCGAATAGAGATACATCGCCCTGACCGCATGGCCGACGACCTTGTCCTGTTCGCGCACCGGCTTGTGCGACTGGCTGTATTCATAGGTTTTGAAATGATAGGTCTTCGGATCGGCGCCGCGGGCCCGCGCCTCCTCGTCGAAATAATGCGGCTCAAGGCCGCGCTGGTCGATGAAGTACTTTGCGAGGTCCATGTACTTTTGCTCGCCCGTGGCGCGCGCGAGCTTGACCAGCGCCAGCTCGATCTCCTCGTGGCCGCAATAGCCCTTCCTCTTGCCGGGCTCGGGACCGAACGTCTCGGCGATGTGGTCGGCATAGCGGCACATGATGTCGAGCAGCTTGCGTTTTCCAGTGGCTTGGTAGTAGGCGACCGCGCCTTCGATCAGATGGCCGGCGCAATAGAGCTCGTGGCAATCGCGCAGATTGGTCCAGCGCAAGCCCGGCTGGATGCGCTGGTACCAACTCGACAGATAGCCGTCGGGCTGCTGCAGCTTGCCGTACATATCGATGACGGCGTCGATCTTCTTCTCCAGCTCGTCATTACGGCGGCGATAGAGCGAGTAGGCGGCGGTCTCGATCGTCTTGCCCCAATCGCTGTCCCAGAACATCTGCGTCGTCACCGTCGATCCGGTGAACTCGTTGCCGGCGGCGGCTGCCTCGTCCGGCGAGGGGGAATGGAACGGAATGACGACGCCCGGCGATGGCCGGTCCGGATCGATCTGCTCCAGCATGCGCGCCTCGACGCAGCGGTCATAGAGGATGTCGGCGGTCCTGGTGGCCACGGCATCGACACGGTCGCCCCAGAAGCCGCGCACATCGACCTGCGGCACGGGCAGCGGACGGAAGGCGAGTTTCGGCTTGCCCAACGTGGTGCCCTGAAGGGCCGACTGCGATGCGGTCATCAATTTACTCCGTTCGATAGGGATCACTTCACGGCCCCTGCCATGAGGCCGCGGATGTAGAAGCGCTGCAGCAGCAGGAAGAGCACCAGGCATGGCACCATCATCACGGTGACGCCGGCCTGCACCGCGCCCCAGTCGATGGCGCCGAAGCGGCCGGACTGAAGCGCCGTCATCATGATCGGCAGCGTGAATTTGGACTGGTCTGTCATCAGCACCAGCGCTGCCAGGAATTCGTTCCAGGCGCCAAGGAATGCGAACAGCGCGATGGTGACGATGCCCGGCCAGACCAGCGGCAGCATCACCTGCAGCAGCATGGTGACGTTGTTGGCGCCGTCCATGCGGGCGGCTTCCTCGATCTCGCGCGGAACCGCGTCGAAGGCGTTGCGCATCATGAAGATCGAGAACGGCAGCTGCAGCGTGACATAGACGCAGACCAGCCCGGTCAGCGTGTTGTGCAGGCCGATCTTGGTCAGCACCAGGAAGATCGGCGTCAGGATCGACTGGAACGGGATCATGATCGTCGACAGGATGAGGACGAAGAGCAGGTTCTTCAGCGGAAAGCGGAAGCGCGAGAAACCGTACCCGGCCAGCACGCTGACGATCACCGACAGCACCACCGTCATGACAGAGACATAGATGCTGTTTTGCGCCGGCAGCCAGAGGCCGTCGCCGAAAGTGTTGAGCGTGGCGTAATTCTCGACCGAAAAACCCGTCGTCGGCCAGGGCGGCAGCGGCGGCTGGCGCGATTCCTGCGCTGGCTTGAACGCCGAAAGCACGGTCCAGACGATCGGCGCCAGGAACAGCATCGAGGCGATGATGCCCGTCGCGTGCTCGGCGATCTGCATGCCGATGCGGCGTTTGCGGCTCTTTGCCTGCGCCATCAGTCAACGCCCTCCGGTTGGCGCAGCAGGCGCAGCTGGATGAGGCTGAGCGCGACCAGGATGACCAGCAGGATCATCGACAGGGCGGCGCCATAGCCGAGCTTGAACGACACGAATGACTGGTTGAAAATCCAGTAGACGGCGGTCAGCGTCTGGTTGCGCGGCCCGCCGCGCAGGATGATGTAGAACTGGTCGAAGGCGAGCACCGAGCCGGCAACCGACAGGATCAGCGCCAGCGCCAACGTGCGGCGCATCAGCGGCAGAGTGATGGCGCGAAACCGCGCCAGCCGCCCTGCCCCGTCGATCATCGCCGCCTCCTGCAGATCCGGCGGGATCGATTGCAGGCCGGTCATCAGGATGATCATGGTGAAACCCGCCACCTTCCAGACGACCATGGCGATGATCGACCAGAACGCCGGCTGGAAGGTCGCCAGCAAATTGACCTTCCTTTCGGTCAAGCCGAGCTCGAAGGCGGCCGGGCTGAACAGGCCGGAATCGACGTTGAGCAGCCACGACCAGAGCAGGCTGGCCGATGCGAAACCGATGACCGCCGGCATGAAGAAGGATGTCCGGTAGAAGCCGGTCAGCGGCCGCGGCCTTTCGATGAACAGCGCCAGCGGAAAGGCGACGGCGAAGATCGCGATCGTCACCACCACCGTGTAGTAGCCGGTGAAACGCAGCGCGTTCCAGAACCTGGTATCGCGCAGGATGGCCCAGTAATTGTCGAGGCCAATGAAGGAGTGCGCGCCCATCAGCGGCCAGTTGTGCAGCGACATCCACGCGGTCATGCAAAGCGGGATGATGAAGAAGACGACGACCAGCGCGACGGCCGGCGCGACATAGAGCAGGCCGATCCACTGCCGGCGGCCGGCGCCGACCAGTTTGCGGCGACGGGCGGGGGTGGTGGTTGCTGATGTTGCGATTGAGGTCATGCGCGGCCGCTCCCCTTTCCTTCTCCCCTTGTGGGAGAAGGTGGATCGGCGCGTAGCGCCGAGACGGATGAGGGGTGTTGGACGGAGTGCTGTCGGAGCCAAGCTGGAGCACCCCTCATCCGTCGCCTTCGGCGACACCTTCTCCCACAAGGGGAGAAGGTGGAGCGAACGGCCCGACAAGGCTTGAGTTCCTCGCCCCCGCCAGAGGCGGGGGGGGGGGGGGGGCGGCGCGGCCCCCCCGGGGGGGGGGGGGGGGGGGGGGGGGCCCCGCCGCGGGGGGGGGTGGGGCCCCCCCCCCCCCCCCCGGGCCGCGCCCCCCCCCCCCCCCCGGGGGGGGGGGGGGGGGGCCCCCCCCCCCCCCGGAGAGGGGGCTTTCGTAGGGCGCAGTCCCCCTCTCCGTCTCGGCTCCGCCGAGCCACCTCTCCCCCACTTCGTGGGCGAGGAACCCAAGCTGGAATGAACAGGCGTTCATTAGTAAACCCGCTCAACCCGCACTACTCTGCGGATAGCAGATGATCGAGAGATAGCGCATCGGCAGGACTGTCAGCACTTCCGGCCCGTGCGGCGCATCGGCGTCGAAGAACAGGCTGTCGCCGGGCTTCATCGGATAGAGGTTGTTGCCGTGCCGGTAGGTGACCTCACCTTCGAGCATGTAGAGGAACTCCATGCCTTCGTGCTGGAAGGTCGGAAACACGTCGGAATCCTCGGTCAGCGTGATCAGATAGGGTTCGACCACGACGCCGCTGGTGTTGGAGCCGATATGGCCGAGCAGATTGTACTGGTGGCCGGCACGCGTGCCGCGCCGCTCGACGTCGAGGCCTTCGCCAGCCCTGACGAAAACGGCGCTGCGCTCTTCCTCGAAACGGCGGAAGAAAGCGGTAACCGGAACGCCGAGCGCCCGCGACAACGCCTGCAAAGTGGTCAGCGACGGCGAGGTGATGCCGTTTTCGATCTTCGACAGCATACCAAGCGAAATATCGGTGGCAGCTGCAAGATCGGCGACGGTGATGCCGAGTTTTTTGCGAAACGCCCGCACCTCGCGACCGATCGCGACCTCGAGGACTTTTTCGCGTGTGTCGCGAACGGCGTGCGGGTCCTGGCTTAGTGGCGTCCGGATCGTTGCCACGCCCTTCGGCGATGGCTTGGCCTTGGAAGGGGCTGCCCCATTCCTGGAATTGAAAGCTTTTTTCGCCATTTCGCCACCCCGGGTTCTGCGGATTTATTTCACTCGGGGTGAACATATTCGGTGCGGGTACCTGAGCGCAACTGCGAAGGCACTTTGTCGAACAGCGTGCTCTCCGATTTTTCCGCCGTCAGCGGTTTTGCCCAGAATCCGATCTGGTGAACGTGGTTTCAGCAGAACGCCTGTTGACAGCATCGAAGGGGCAATTACTGTCCTGTCAGTGAAATTTGTTTCGTTAGGGAAATGAGACCGGGAGGCCCGCAATGAAAAGTCGTGTTGCCGTCATTGGAGCCGGACCCTCCGGCATGGCCCAGCTTCGAGCCTTCAAATCGGCTGCCGACAAGGGTGCGGACATTCCGGAAATCGTCTGCTTCGAAAAGCAGTCCGACTGGGGCGGCCTGTGGAATTACACCTGGCGCACCGGCCTCGACGAGCATGGCGACCCGGTGCATGGCTCGATGTACCGCTACCTCTGGTCGAACGGGCCGAAGGAATGCCTCGAATTTGCCGACTACACGTTTGAGGAGCACTTTGGCCGTCCGATCGGCTCCTATCCGCCGCGCGCCGTGCTGTGGGACTACATCAAGGGCCGCGTCGAAAAATCCGGTGTGCGCCAATGGGTGCGCTTCAACAGTCCGGTGCGCATGGTGACCTTCTCCGACACGACGAAAAAGTTCACCGTCACCGCGCATGACCGCACCAACGACGTCACCTATTCGGAGGAGTTCGACAACGTCGTCGTCGCCTCGGGGCACTTCTCCGTGCCCAACGTCCCTTATTTCGAAGGTTTTTCGACCTTCAACGGCCGCATCCTGCACAGCCATGATTTCCGCGACGCCATGGAATTCAAGGACAAGGACATCCTGATCATCGGCCGCTCCTATTCGGCCGAGGATATCGGCTCGCAATGCTACAAATACGGCGCCAAATCGATCACCTCAAGCTACCGCTCGAAGCCGATGGGCTTCAAATGGCCTGACAACTGGAAGGAAGTACCGCTGCTGCAGAAGGTCGTCGGCAAGACCGCGCATTTCAAGGACGGCAGCACCAGGGATGTCGACGCCATCATCCTGTGCACGGGCTACCTGCACTCGTTCCCGTTCCTCACTGAGGATCTGAAGCTCAAGACCGCCAACCGCATGTGGCCGGACGGGCTCTATGAGGGCGTCGTCTGGGAGAAGAACCCGCAGCTGTCCTATATCGGCATGCAGGACCAGTTCTACACGTTCAACATGTTCGACGCGCAGGCCTGGTTCGCGCGCGACGTCATCATGGGCCGCATCAAGCTGCCTTCGGCCGAGGCGATGGCGGAACACGGCAGGAAATGGCGGGCGCGTGAGGAAACGCTGGAAGACGCCGAGCAGATGATCTGGTTCCAGGGCGACTACACCAAGGAGCTGATGGAGCAGACCGACTATCCAGGCTTCGACGTCGAGGCTGTCAATCAGACCTTCATGGAGTGGGAACACCACAAGGTGGAGAACATCATGACGTTCCGCGACAATGCCTATCGCTCGCTGATGACCGGCACGATGGCGCCGCTGCACCATACGGCCTGGCTGCAGGCGATGGACGATTCGATGGAATCCTATCTCGAGGTGAAAGGCGTGGCGGCAGAGTAGCGGCTTCCTCGCCGCACCGGGCTGCATGACAGCCTGCCCAGCTTGCAACCCCTCGACCCCGTCAAATCCTCTGTGCAGAGGCGCACTTTTGCGCGACATCCATTACTTGCTGAAAGCCTCGCGCACGTCCTTCGTCGCCTCGATGATCCGCTCGAGCAGGGCATGGAGATCGTCGCGGTGGCCGCTGCGGGCGGCGGGGCCGTTTTCATCTGAAGTCATGACCACGGTCAACGCGCGCCCGGGCACAACATAGACCATCTGCCCGCCATACCCCCACCCGTAGAAGACTGCTTCGCCCGCGATCTGACGGATGAACCAACCATAGCCATAACCGTCACCGGTGAAACGGGAGGCTGTGCGTGGCTGCCAGGAGAGCTTGATCCAATCGGCCGGCACGAGCTGCCGTCCGCCGCGGCTCATCCCGCCGCTGCGGTAGAGCTCGCCAAAGGCGAGCAGCGAGCGCGGGCTCATGGCCATCTGGTTGCCGCCGAGATAGATGCCCTGTGGATCGCGATCCCAGGCGGCGATGGAAAAGCCCTCCTGCTGCCCCAGCCATTCGCGCGCCAGTTCCAGCGTTGAGCGGCCGGTCCGGCGCGTCAGGATCGCCGAAAGGAGATGGGTCGAGCCGGTGGAATAGAGCATGGTGCCGCCTGGATCGTCGTTGAAGGGCATGGCGAGCGCTGCCCGCACCCAGTTGTCGCTTGCCACCCAGCGCCCGTAGTTTGGGCCGGAGGTCCGACCCAGCCCTGCCTGCATGGAAAGCAGATGACCGATCGTAACCTCCTGGAGCCGCGGATCCACGTCGGCGGGCAGGTCGGCCTGAAGAAGCGGAGCGATCTTCTGGTCAGGGCCTTGGAGCACGCCCTTGTCGATGGCGATGCCGACGAGCGCGGAGATGATCGACTTGGAGGCCGATTTTATGTTGCCAGGACGTGCCGGTGAGTGACCGCGATAGCCACGCTCCGCGACCACCGCGCCCTCATGCGCAATGACAACCGTGCGCAGCGGCGTCAGGCGCTCGGCCTCATCAAAGAGCTTTTCAAGCCGCTCCTCCAGGCCGTCCGCACCGTGAGCGGCGACGGAAAGCATGAGGAGGAAGGCTAGAATCACGGTGGGACGTTTCAGCATGAAGCCAGCTTGGGATGCATTTTGGGCAAGACGAAGGTAGGGCGCGACCCCATTTTTTCCGGCTATCCCAGCCTTGCGCGTGCCTTGGCCGTCCAGGCGTTGAACAGCCGGTCGGCGACGATGCCGATGAAGGCGATGGCCAGCCCGGCGACGATGCCGCGGCCGGAATCGGCCTTGGACAGCGCGATGAACACTTCCTGGCCGAGATCGCGCGTGCCAACCATGGCGCAGATGATGATCATCGCCAGCGCCATCAGGATCGTCTGGTTGACGCCCAGCATGATCTCAGGCAACGCCAACGGCAGCTGCACGCGCAGGAACGTCTGGCGCTTGGTGCAGCCCGACACCTTTGCCGCCTCGATCAGTGCCGGCGACACCTGCCTGAGGCCATAATTGGTGTAGCGGATGGCCGGCACCACGGCGAAGGCGACGGTCGCGATCATCGCCGTCACGTCCCCGACTCTGAATAGCATCACCACCGGGATGATGAAGCAGAACGACGGCAGCACCTGCAGCGTGTCGATGATCGGGGTGACGATCTTCTCGACACGGTCGCTGCGCGATGCCATCAGCCCGATCGGAATGCCGATCAGGCATGCGATAAAGGCCGAGATGCCGCAGAGGTAGACCGTCGCCATGGTCTTTTCCCAGAGACCGGTCACCGCGCAGAAGACGGTTAGCGCCGCGACCAGGGCGGCCAGGCGAAGGCCGCCGAGCTGGTAGCCGGCAAGGCCAAGCAGGAACACCGCGCCAAGCCATGGGAACTCCTCGCAGAACGCACGCACCGGGTTCAGTACATTGAGGATCAGCGCCACGCGGAACGCTTCGATCGTGTCGAAGAAGTTGATCGTGATCCAGCTCACCGCTGTCTTCCACATCGGTGCGGTGGTGAAGGTGATCGCTTTCGGCACCGCGGCGAAGGCCGGCACGAACAGGCCAAGCAGTGTCGTGAGCGCAAGGATGGCGATGGCCAGCGTCAGATTGGGGTAGCGGCGCCAGAAGCTTGGGCTCACCTCCTGATAGACATGACCTTGCGCGTGATTGCGCGCGATCGCCTGGCTCAGCCGGTCGAGCGCGATTGCCAGCGCGACGATGGCAAGGCCGGCTTCCATCGCCTCGCCGACCTTCAGCGCCCTGAGCGCCAAAAGCACGTCGTATCCCAGGCCGCCGGCGCCGATCATCGAAGCGATAATCACCATATTGAGTGCCAGCATGATGACCTGGTTGACGCCGACCATCAGCGCTGGACGCGCCGACGGCAAAAGCACGCGCCACAGTTTCTGGCGCGCCGTGCAGCCGGCCATCTCGCTGAAATCGTCGATTTCGGATGGCACCCGCGACAGCCCCAGCATTGTCGCGCGCACCATCGGCGGCGTCGCGAAAATGGCCGTCGCGATCATCGCCGAAACCGGACTGTTGCCGAACAGCAGAAGCATCGGGATCAGATAGGCGAAGGTCGGGATGGTCTGCATCAAGTCGAGGGCAGGGGAGATCAACAGCCTCTCAGCCCATGGCTTGCGCCACGCCCAAATGCCGACGAACAATCCGGTGACGATACAGAACGGCACGGCGATGGAGATCAGCCCGAGCGTCAGCATTGCGCTGGTCCATTGGCCGAACAGCGCGATGAAGAGAAAACAGCCGCCGACCAGCGCGCCGAGCTTCCAGCCACCGGCGGCGCGGCCGGCCAGGAATGCCGCGATGCAGACGCCGACCCAGGACAGGCGCGGCAGGACGAGCATGTCCGCGCCACGGCCGATCTTGAAATTCTTGGCAAGCAGATTGAGCGCAAAATCGAGCGGCACGCCGAGCGCCGCGGTGATTGACCGCGTCAGCCAGGAGAAGTTCGACTTTATTAGGTTCATCAGCGCGCTGACCCAGTCGGCGACCGGAACGATTGCGCCGGCCGGATAATTGACCGCCCAGGGCAGCCTGTCCTGCAGCAGGAACACGGCAAGCACGGCGGCAAGGGCGCAGGCCCAGACCACCAGCCAGATCTGAACCGGCCGCGATCTCGCCTCGCTGGTGCTTGCCGTCACCGTCATGCGCCGGCCCCACGGCGCTCGATGCCGGCCAGGAGATCGATCACGGCTTGCGGCGTGACCTCGCCGATTGGCTTGCCGGTGCCGTTGACCACCGCGAACGGCTTGCCGGCCGAGACAATGCTTGCCGAAAAACTTGATATCTTGGCGTCCGGCGCGACCATGCCGCCATGTTCGGTGCCGTCGCAGGCGCGCATCAGGCTTCGCGCCGAGATCACCTTGGCGCGGTCGACGTCGCGGGTGAATTCGGCGACATAGTCGGTCGCCGGATTGACCACCAGCTCTTCCGGCGTGCCGATCTGGATGACCTCGCCGTCCTTCATGATGGCGATGCGGTCAGCCAGCCGGATGGCCTCGTCGAAATCATGGGTGATGAAGACGATGGTCTTGTGCAGCATGGTCTGCAGCCGCATCAGCTCGTCCTGCATCTCGCGGCGGATCAGCGGATCGAGCGCCGAGAACGGCTCGTCGAGGAACCAGATCTCCGGCTTGGTGGCGAGGCTGCGGGCGATGCCGACCCGCTGCTGCTGGCCGCCGGAGAGCTCACGCGGGTAGAAATGCTCACGGCCGCGCAAGCCGACAAGCTCGATCACTTCCCGCGCGCGCTTCTCGCGCGTCGGCCGGTCCTGTCCCTGGATGCCCAAGGGAAAGGCGATGTTCTCCAGCACGTTCAGATGCGGCAGCAGGGCAAAATTCTGGAACACCATGCCCATGCGGTGGCGCCGCAGCTCGATGAGCGCGGCGTCGGAGATTTTCAGGAGATCCTTGCCCTCGAACTCGACCTTGCCATGCGTCGGCTCGACCAGCCGCGACATGCAGCGCACCAGCGTCGACTTGCCCGACCCCGAAAGCCCCATGATGATGAAGATCTCGCCCTGGCGGATTTCGAGGTCGACGGCGCGCACCGCCCCGACCAGCCCGGCCGCGGCGACGTCCGCCATGCTGGCTTTGCCCTCGCGCTGGCGGATGAAATTGGCCGCGTTCGCGCCGAACAGCTTCCAGACGTTGCGGCAGGCAAGTTTTATCGGGCGGGCATCGTTTGGTATGCCTGCCGCTTGCGGCACCTGTTCAGTCGTATCGGCCATGCAGTCGTCCTTCTGGAATATGGGATAGAGAAACCCGGTCATGAATGACCGGGTCTCGCAATTTTTCCAGTTGGAAGGATCACTCGGCCCAGGCTTTCCAGTCGGCTTCGTGGGCGGCGATCCAGGCAGCCGCGACGTCTTCCGGCGTCTTGCCTTCGAGATCGATCTCGCCGCTCATCTTGTTGAGCTCGTCGGTGTCGACCGTGTAGTTCTTCGCGACCTTGTAGGCGACCGGCCATTTGTCCTTCATGCCGGCCCAGGAATATTTCCAGATCTCGCCATGCGGCTTGCCGCAGTCATATTTCGCTTCAGGGTTCACACCCCATTTCGGGTCGTTGTAGCACTCCGGCGTATAGTCGGGGAATTCGACCCATTCGCCCTTGTATTTGGCCGGCGCCCAATGTGGCGAATAGACCCACAGCATGATCGGAGCCTTACGCTGGTAGGCCGAATCCAGTTCGGCGAACATCGCAGCGTCGGTGCCGGCGTGGATGATGGTGAAGGGCAGCTTCAGCGCCGCGGCACGCTCGTCGTCAAAACCTTCCCACGTCACCGGACCACCGAGATAGCGGCCATTCGGCGCCGTTTCCGCCGTCGAGAAGGCCTCGGCGCATTTCGGGTCCTTCAGCGCCTCCCAGTTCGGCAGGCCCGGGCATTTCTCCTTCATATATTCGGGATACCACCATTCTTCCTTGGCCTTGGGCCCGAGCTTGCCTAGCCGTTCGGTCTGCCCGGTCGCATCCGAGGCCTTCATCGCTTCGCCGGCCGTCGTGTCCCAGAACTCCATGGCGACAGAGAGATCGCCATTGGTGAGGCCGGTGGTCAGGCTAGAGAGATAGTCGGCGGTCGGGTACTCGACCGTGTATCCAAGTTTTTCAAGAATGCCGCCGAGGATCTTGGCGTTCAGATTGACACTGGTCCAGTCGAACAGCGCGATCTTGATCGGGTCGCTGGATTCCGGCGCCGCAGCCTGCGCCGAAGGCGTCAGTGCACTTGCCGCGGCAAGTGTTAAAGCTCCCATTGATAATCTTGAAATCATACTCCGCAGTGACATGCTTGTTCTCCTGTCAAGCTCTGGTGGAAAGTTATTGTTCGTTCCCTTTTTTTGCGTCTTTTGATTGTGTTGGAAAAACTGGTCGTTGCGCAAGACCATTGGCACCAAATTGCTGTCGGCGCTGAAGTAAGCGCAGACGCAATGATGCCCATTCGATGAAGATGTCGTGCGGGATGGGCCCGCGTCATGGCTGCCGTGCTGCCGAAGCAGTGATCCGCCGTGTCGATCGCCGGTCTTGCGGCGCCCTCAAGCTTGCGAGCCATCAAGGTCCCATGATGTCGGCTGCCGGTAATCACCGAAGCCATTTTCATGGGATGAAATTATATATACCAACGTTCATGTCGCGCAACGACTAACGCGGCGCGAATCGCGCAATTCGGCTGCAGTTTCGCCGCCTGCCGATTATATCAGCAGATTGACGCGTGAACCTGCCCCGTTGCTCACGACATGATCAGGCCGCCGTCGACATTGATGGTCTGACCGGTGATGTAGGCCGCGTCGTTGCTGGCCAGAAAGCTGACCAGGCCGGAAACATCCTCGCCGCTGCCGGCACGGCCCATCGGGATGTTCTTTACCCATTCGGCCATCAGTTCGCCGGGCTTGTAATCGCCCATCAGTCTGCCCCACGCCGCGTCATTGTAGGCCCACATGTCGGTGTCGATGATGCCCGGACAGATCGCGTTGACGGTGATCTTCTCCTTTGCCACTTCCTTGGCGAGGCTCTGGGTGATGCCGACGACACCGAATTTCGAGGCGGCATAATGCGGCGTATAGATGAAGCCCTGCCGCGCCTGGCCGGAGGCGGTGTTGATCAGCCGGCCGCCGTCGCCATGCTTGCGGATGCGCGCGATCGCCTCCTGGCAGCACAGGAACACGCCCTTGGTGTTGACCGCCATCACCTTGTCCCATTCGGCCTCGGTCATCGCCTCGATCCTGGCGATGGTGATGACGCCGGCATTTTGCACGGAGATGTCGACACGGCCGAACTGCTGTTCGGCCAGATCGTAGAGGGCGGCGACCTCGTCCCTCTTCGTCACGTCCATGCGCAGCGATGCGACCTTGGCGCCTTCCGCCTTCAGTCCGGCGGCGATCTCGTCGACGCGCGGGTCGATGGCGCTGACGACGACCGCAGCACCTTCCGCCGCAAAGCGCCTGGCCATCGCCGCACCGATGCCGCCGCTGGCGCCGGTGATGACCGCCGTCTTTCCCTGGAATCGCTTCTGCATTTTCTCTCCTACCAGCAGACGAAGCCGCCATCGACGATCAGGTCGATGCCGGTGACGAAACTCGAGGCGCGGCTGGCCAGGAACACGGTCGGGCCGACCATCTCCTCCGGCGCCGCCATTCGCCCCATCGGCGTGTCGCGCTCGAAGATCCTGACCTGGTCGGCGACCTCCGGCCGCTTGTTCATCGGCGTCAGCGTATAGCCGGGGCTGACGACGTTGACGCGTAGGCCGCGATCGGCCCATTCCATGGCGAGGCTCTTCGACATGTGGATGACGGCGGCCTTCGACGAATTATAGTGCGCCTGGGTCAAGCCGCGATTGACGATCGAGCCCGACATCGAGGCGATGTTGATGATCGAGCCCTTGCGCCGCGTCAGCATTGCGCGCGCTTCGGCCTGGCAGGACAGGAACACGCCGTTGACATTGACGTCGTAAAGCTTCTGCCATTTCTCCAGCGAAAGCGTCTCGGCCGGCTCGGCCGCGGCGACGCCGGCATTGTTGACGGCGATGGTCAGCGCGCCCAGTTCCTTCTCCGTGCGCTCGATCGCCGTCGCGAGATCGGCCTCTGAAGTCACCGTGCCGGTCAGCACCAGTGCCTTGCGGCCAAGCTCCGAGATCCTGTGCGCCGTCTCGTCCAGCCCGCCTTTCGAGGCATGGCCGAAACAGGCGATGTCGGCGCCGGCCTCGGCCAGGCCGATGGCGATTGCTTGCCCGATGCCGCTGCCGGCGCCGGTGACGAGGGCAACGTCCCCTTGAAGATCGAATAGTTTCATCGAAATGTTTCCTGTTGAGCCGCCGGTGCTGCCTAGGAAGGAAGGGGCGCCAGTCTCGACTGGCGCCCCGCGCGGTCCGGTGCTTGGGAGGGTATCACCTGCTGCGCTTTATTCCGATTCCCCAATCGCTGGTCACGTCCTAGCTTGTGGCGAGCTCCATGACGGCGACGTTGCTCGCTTCGCTGCGGTCGAGAATGCCGCGCTGGCGGCCACGGCTCAGCACTAGCACGCGATGTGACAGGCCGAGCACTTCCTCGAGGTCGGAGCTCACCACCACCACCGCCATGCCGGAGCGGGCGAGGTCGGCGATGACATCGTAGATCGCGGCGCGGGCGCCGACGTCGATGCCGCGTGTCGGCTCGTCCAGGATGAACACCTTGGGCGGCCGTGAAATCCATTTGGCGATGATCACCTTCTGCTGATTGCCGCCGGAGAGCTTGCTGATCGCCTGGTTAGGCCGGCCCTTGACGCCGAGCCGGCCAATGCCGGCCTCGGCGAATTTCTGCACCGCCTTCGGCAACACCCAGCCGTTCGGCGCGACATGGTCGAAATTGCCGATCGCCAGATTTTCGCCGATGGTCTGGTCGAGCACGACGCCTTGGGCCTTGCGGTCCTCCGGCACCAGCACGACGCCGGCCTTGATCGCCGCCGCCGGGCCAGTGAGATGCACCGGTTTGCCGGCGACGCGCACCGACCCCGATGAAATCGGATCGGCGCCGGCGATCGCCCGCACCAGCTCGGTGCGACCGGCGCCGATCAGGCCGGCGATGCCAAGGATTTCGCCGGTCCGCACCGAGAAGCTGACATTCTGAAAGCTACGTTCCGGCGAGGACAGGTTCTCGACCTCGAGCAACGTCTCACTGCCCGGTTCCGAGAGCGGTGGGAACATCCGCTCGACGCTGCGGCCGACCATCTGCTCAACCACGGTGCGAACCGGGATGTCGGCGCGCTCGTGCCGAGCGACGATGCGCCCGTCGCGCATCACCACCACGCGGTCGGCGATCTCCGCAATCTCGTCCAGCCGGTGGCTGATATAGATGAAGGACATGCCTTCCGCCTTGAGCTTGCGGATCTGCTGGAACAGCAGTTCGGTTTCCTCGCTGCCAAGTGCTGCTGTCGGTTCGTCGAAGATCAGAAGCTCGGCATTGAGCGTCAACGCCTTAGCGATCTCGACCTGCTGCTGGGCGGCGATGCGCAGCGTGCGCACCTTGCGCTCCGGCGAGACATCGAGGCCGAGCCGCTTCAGTTGGGCCGATGCCCGCGCATTCATAGCTGCACGGTCGATGCGGCCGCCGCGCATCGGCAGGCGCCCGACATAGACGTTCTCGGCCACCGACAGATCCGGCAGCAGCTTCAGTTCCTGATGGATCATGCCGACACCGGCATCGATGGCGGCGGCGGGAGAGGCGGGGGAATAGGTTTTCCCCCGCCATGTGATGCTGCCGGCATCGGGTTTGGTCGATCCGGCGATGATGTTCGAAACAGTGGACTTGCCCGCGCCATTTTCTCCAAGCAGCGCCACGACCTCTCCCGGCCGCACCTCGAAGCTCGCATCGGCCAGGACCTGGACCGGTCCGTAGCTTTTGCAGAGGCCGCTGACGAAGAGCCCCAGATGCGGGGTCTGCGTATGGCTGGGATCCAAGGACATCGTTCCGCTCATCAAATGCCGGACTCTTTGGGATCAGGGATGTTTGGCGATGAACTGATCGACATTGTCCTTGGTGGTCAGCGTCGCGTCCTGCAGCTGTTCTGCGGGAACGGTTTCGCCGGCCACCAGCTTGATCGCCGCATCGACGGCAAGCCGGCCCATGCCTTGTGTCTGCTGCGTCGCGGTTACGTCGAAAACGCCCCCCTTCAAAGCCTTGAGCGCCGCCACGTCGCCGTCGAAACCGGCAACCCAGACCTTGTGGCCGGGATTGGCGACCTTGACCGCCTGCGCGGCACCGAGCGCCAGCGCATCGGCCTGGCCGATGACGATCGACACGTCGGGATGCGACTGCAGCAGGTCCTGCGTCAGCTTGAAGCCTTCGTCCTGATGCCAGCCTTCGCTCCACAGCTCGCCGACCACCTTGATGTCGGGATAGGCGCTCAGCGCTTCGCCGCAGCCTTTCGACCGGTCGACCTCGGGCGTCGTGCCTTTCTGGCCATGGATGATGATCAGCTCACCCTTGCCGCCGGCCTGTTTGGCGATGTAGTCGCACACCGCCTTGGCCGATGCGACGCTGTTGGTGGCGATGAAGGTGTCGCCGGGCGCGCCCTCGGCATTGCGGTCGACATTGATGACCGGGATGCCGGCCGCCTTGGCCGTCTTGGTCGGCACGGTGGCGGCGGTGGCGCCGGCCGGGATGTAGATCAGCGCATCGATGTTCTGCGTGATCAGGTCCTGCACCTGGCTGACCTGGGTCGCCGAATCGCCCTTGGCGTCGACGGTGACAATTTCGATGCCCTTTTCCTTGCCATAGGCTTCGACGGACTGCTTGATCTGGTTGAAGAAATCGGCCTGCAGGTTGGCGACGGCAAGGCCAAGCTTCTTGGCCTCCTTGGCCGACGCCATCTCGGACAGTCCGAGCAGCGGAATGACGGCTGCGGCAGCAAGCAGCAATGAACGTTTGGTCAGCATGTGTTTCCTCCGTTGATGTTCAATCTGTCCCGCCGGCGCATCGCGGCGCCCTTGGCCGAACAACTCCCAGTTCGGATCAACCGATCCGTTTTCGCCCGGATACCCGGGCGAATTCTTCATTGCGTTCTGCGCCGCCACGTATCCGTGGCCACCGCCAGCGCGATCACCACGCCGATCACCACCTGCTGGATGAAGGGCGACACGCCGAGCAGGTTCAGCCCGTTGCGCAGCACGCCGATGATGAGCACGCCGATGGCGGTGCCGCCGATCGAGCCGACGCCGCCTGACAGGCTGGCGCCGCCGATCACCACCGCCGCGATCGTGTCCAGTTCGTAGCCGAAACCGGAGCTCGGCTGGACGGAATCGAGCCGTGCCGCAAGCACGATGCCGGCAAGCCCGGCCAGCACGCCGCAGATCGCATAGACCCAGTTGGTCAGCGACTTGACCGGTATCCCGGACAGCCGCGCGACTTCGGCGCTGCCGCCGATCGCGTAGAGGCTGCGGCCGGTCGCGCGGTAGTTCAGGAAAATCGCGAAGATGATGGCCAGCACGATCATCAAGCCGACGGTGACCGACAGGAAGCCAAAATGGCGGATGATCGACAGGCTGGTGAACCAGTCGGGAAAGCCGATGATCTGCGAGCCGTCGGTGATCATGTTGGCGAGACCGCGGGCCACCGACATCATTGCCAGCGTGGCGATGAAGGGCGGCAGCTTGGTGATGGTCACGAGCAGGCCTGAAACCAGCCCGCAAAGTCCAGCAACGACAAGCGCTGTGACGATGCCGGCGGGCATGCCGAGATTAAGATGGTCGGGATGGGCGACGAACCCCATCACCATGGCGGCGAGCGCCAGCACGGAGCCGACGGACAGGTCGATGCCGCCGATCAGGATGACCAGCGTCATGCCGATCGCCATGATGCCGAGCACGGTGACCTGGTCGAGCACATTGAGGATGTTGCGGACGGTCAGGAACGTGTCGGTGGTCAGCGACAGCGCAAGGCACAGCAGTACCAGCCCGATCAGCGGTCCCATGGTTCCGGCGAATAGGGCGGAAAGCTTCGCGCCCGCCGCGGCCTGCGCACCTGGGCCGGTCTTCAACTCGCTTGCACCATTGCTCAGAGTCATTTTGTCTCCTCCGTCAGCGATCCGGCGATGCGTCGTCGGCTCACTCTTGCTCACCAGGCACCTCCCTGTGAACAATTTATCTTTGGCATGCAATTTTGTTCAGCTAAACTGTTCGTCGGAAAATTGTCAAGGCCCGCCGCATCATTCCACGCCGGTTTGCGCCGCCAGCCGGTTTGCCTTACGAAAGGGCATGGAATGCCGCGTTTCAGATCCGGTCTCATCCTGCCACTTCATTTCGGCTGCTTGAGCAGGGCAGGACGGCCAAGACAAAGTAATGTTGACCATTTTGGCTTTCATCTCGCGATGTAGACGACATCCTGTCGATGTCTTGAATCGTGAATCCTGGGCGCGCAGAACGATTTCGTGTCGCTTGGTCGGATACGCCGTTTGAATGGCATTTAAGGATTCGGACGACCACGGGAGGGCAAAAAGATGGCGATGACGGAGAATGACAAGACCTCCCGCTTCCCGGATGCCGAGCTGAAGGCGCGTGCCGCGTGGCACTATTATGTCGAGGGGCTAACGCAAGAGAGGATTTCGGAGATCCTCGGCATCGGCCGCATCAAGGTGCATCGCATCCTGTCCGCCGCGCGTGAGGAGGGCGTCGTCCAGTTCCGCATCCGCGACAGCGTCGTCGAATGCTTGGTGCTGGAAGAGGCCCTGAAGCAGCGTTTCGGACTCAGCCAGGCCGTTGTGGTGCCGTCGGCCGCCGACCGTAGCAACACGCCGCTGATGATCGGCCATGCCGCGGGCGCCTATCTCGCCGACAATGTGAATGCCGGCGATGTAATCGCACTGGGCTGGGGGCGCACGCTGAAATTCGCCATCAACGAATTGCCGCGGCGGCCGATCGCCAGGACGACGGTGGTCTCCATGTTGGGCGGCCTAACCCACGCCCAGCCGCTCAACCCGACCGAGAGCGCCTGGGAATTTGCCGAAAAGATCGGCGCCGAGTGCTTTCTGCTGCCGGTGCCGGTCTATGCCGACAGGCCGGAGCAACGCGAAGCTTTCATGAGCCAGCGCAGCGTTCAGGACGTCGTCTTCCGCGCGCGCCGGGCAAACATCGCCGTGCTCAGCGTCGGATCGTTTTCCAACGACAGCCCGATCGCCAATTACGGCTTCATCAAGCCCAGCGAACTCGAGGAATTGCAGGCGGCTGGCGCAGTTGGTGATATTTTATGCCATTTCATCGACGCCCACGGCCGGCCCGTCGACCATGAGGTCAACCGCCGGGTCTGCGCCTACCCGCTGCAGGACCTGTCGGACATCCCGGCCATCATCCTGGTCTCGGGAGGGCAGGAAAAAATCGCCATCATGCGGGCGGCGCTCGCCAACACCAAAGTATCGGTTCTGATCACCGACGAGGATGCCGCCAAGGGCCTGCTCAACCGCTAGATCTGGCTTACCGCCTCAAGGCGGGCATGGATGTCGCGCGTCGCCTGATAGAGGTCGCGGTAGATTGCCTTGCGCGCGCGGTAACCGGAGACCAGCCCGTCGACGGGGGCGACATGCCTGGTCGGCGGTGCGGTCATCGCCTCGGGCGCCGTTTCGGGGGAGGCAAACCATCCTATGGCCGAAGCCGCCAGCATGGCCGCGCCGAGCGCTGCGGCTTCGTTGACGGGCGAGACGGAGAGCGGCCGCTCGAGCACGCTTGCTATAATACGCATCAGCAGGGCGCAGTTGGTGCCGCCGCCGGCCGCTATTATCGTCGCCGGTTTGCCGCCGGCTTGAGTTTCCATTGCCTCGCTGGCGATCGCCTGCTCGAAGGCGATGCCTTCCAGAACCGCTCGAAAAAGGTGCCTCGGCTCATGGTTCAACGACAGGCCGACAATGGCGCCGCGCGCCGCGCCGTCCCAATACGGGCTCATGACGCCCGCCCAATACGGCATGACGAGCAGACCCTCGCTGCCGGCGGCGACATCCACCGCCGCCTTCTCAAGCACTGCAGCCGACGGCGAACCGGTGGTGCGAACGATCCAATCGACCAGTTGCATGCCCGAGCGCAGCACGATCTCCAGCATGAAGCCCGAGCCGGTCGGCGAGACCAGCGTTCGAAACGCGTCCGATGTCGTCATCCCATGGGAGTAACAGCCGCTGACGATGCCCGAGCCGAGCGAAAGATAGCTTTTGCCTTCGCCATAGACGCCCATGCCGAGACCCATCGCCTGGCCGTCGCCGGCACCGGCGACAACGGGCGTGCCGGCCTTCAGGCCGGTCAGCCGTGCCGCACTTTCGACAAGTCCCCCGCAGATCGCGCCCGGCGCAACCAGTTCCGGCAACTGATTCGGCCGCAGTCCTGCGGCCGCAACGAGCTCAGGGCGCCAAGCGCCATTCTTGACGTCGAGCAGCCCGAGTGGATCCGCACTTGCCGTGCTGGTGACCAGACGTCCGGTCAGCCGGTGGACGAAGAACCCGTGCACGTCGACGAGTGCGGCTGCGTCGTCGAGCGCTTGCGGCTGGTGTTCTGCAAGCCAGGCGATCGCATAGAGTGCTGGCGTCGGGTCCGGCGGCTTGCCGCTCCAGTCGCGGATCGTCTCGCGGCCGAGCTCCGCCGAAAGCCTGACAACTTGCGGGCGCGCGCGCTCATCCAGCCACAGGATCGCCGGAATGAGCGGCTTGCCGGCGTGATCGATCAGCGTGAAGGTCTCGCGCTGGTGGGCGATGGAGATCGCCGCCACTCGCGCAGCGCCCACCGCCTCTGTGACCTGCTTCAAGGCACTGAGCAGCGCGGTCCACCAATGTTCGGCATCCTGCTCGAAATGGCCCGGCTTGGGATTTGAAAGCGGATAGGCTTCGCGCGCCTGGAACAGCTCCTTGCCGTCGCGCGTGAAGGCAATCGCTTTCACGGCCGTGGTCGAAGCGTCGATCCCGATTACGACATCGTCCATCAGGCGGAAATCCAGCGGATTAGGCGGCGTTCGTAACGAACCGTCCGTCCGATTGGTCGAGACGACGGCGGATCTGGGTTATCACCATCGAATCGTCGGGTACACAATTTTCATAGGTGAGGAAATCGCCAGTCTTGACCGGTTTGACCACCTTGGCGCGTTCGGCGAGGCCGAGCGGCAGGGCGCCACGGGCGCGCGCGTCCGCCCAGGTCATGGCGAAGCCGCGATAGTCGTTCTCGCCGATCATGCCGAGCGACTGGCCGAGGGCAAGGTCGCTCTTGGCAACCGCCACCGCCTCGGCGACCGGATGGTCGAGCGGCTCCATGTCGGCGCGCTTGTAGACCACGGCGCGCGCCGCCGACAGCGGCACTTCCAGACTGGTCAGGTGGTAGGGACGGAAGATCGTGAAATAGGGCCCTTTGCCGACCTTGAGGTCGATCATGCGCTCCAGCACGCGCGGATGCCGGGTCTCGATGATGCAGAACACACCGGGCGCCACGCCCTTGCCGATCGAATAGTCGACCACGCCCTTGCGGTGCAGCACCCCGCCGTCCTCGCGCGGGCAAAGCACGCTGGCGAGTTCCTCCAGCGTCGCGGTCGGGCCGTGCATGCCGGGAACGTCGGGCACCAGGCCGGTGGCATTGGCGATCGCCACCATCTCGATTGCCGTCTTCGAGCCGTCGACGAATTCGACCAGCATGCGCGCGTTCATGTTGCGCTCGGCCGCCTCCTTCTCGTAGTCGGCGGGCAGGGCGTCGATCTTGAGCGGATTGTTCTTGCCCTTACCGGCGGCGATGATGTTGAAGCCGAGGCTCTTGGCAAAGCCAATGATCTCCAGCGTGCAGGCCGGCTCGTCGCCGGCCGCACCCGTATAGACGACGCCGGCCTTGCGCGCCTCTTCCTTGAGGAAGCGGCCGATCGTGATGTCGGCCTCGACGTTGAGCATGACGATATGTTTGCCGTTCTTCATCACTTCGAGCGCGAACAGCGTGCCGATGTTGGGATTGCCTGTCGCGTCGATGATGACGTCGATGCGGCCTGCCGCCGCCAGCGCATGCAAATCTTCGGTCACCGCGATCTTGCCGGCCTCAATGGCGCGGTCGATCGCTGCTGCATTGCCGGCTTGCACGATGTCCGAGCGATCGTGGCCGGCGAGCAGCGCCGCGTCGATCGCCGCCTGCGGCCTGACTTCGGAGATGGCGCCGATCCGCATGCCCGGCATCAGCGCGACCTGGACGACGATGTCGGTGCCCATCTGCCCGGCGCCGGCAAGCCCGATGATGATCGGTCCCTGCTGTTCAGCGCGCTGCAAAAGTTCCGCTGCAAATTGCGGATGGGCCATGTCGGTTCCTCCAATTGCTGACGCGCCGCAGCGTCGAAGTCATCATTTTGAACATTCCTATTTCCAAATGAAAAATATTTCAACCCGGCAATTCGGGAGCCGTCCCCCAATATTCTGTGATTTCAATTTGTGCGCCCTTGGCATGCTACTTGGCCGCGCGGTCAGCTAGTGGTCAAACCTGACGCTTGGTACCCGAAACGGAATACCGCCTGCCGACCCGTTGACGACCTTAGGCGTTGCAGACTTGAACCTCCAAATCGAGGTCGGGAACCTGACCTTCAGCGCAAGAGCATTCGGGAGTGCGCTCGCGTAAGGTAATTCACCACATTTGGCGGCACCCGCAGATGCCTTTTCGTGTTATGATGGGCTTGCAACGCGCGTAATCTCGACCTCGGCAATATGGCAGAGGTCGAAAGCTATTGCCTTGGCACAGGAAGTCGCCCTAGCACTTGATCGCCTCCGAAACGCTGGGTGTGCTGCTTTCCCTGACTGACCGAGGGCGAGGAGGTTGTCCATGTCCACGAATAGTGTTGACCGCCCGCTGCAGCCGGGCGACCGGGCACCGAATGTTGTGCTCAATGCGATCTCACGCGAAGGCAAGATCGCGCTCGATGATTTTCGAGGCCGTAGCCCGTTGTTGATCGGTTTGTTCCGAGGCCTGCACTGTCCGTTCTGCCGGCGCCATGTCGCGGCGATGGCGCAACTCAAGCCGGCCCTGCGTGAGAAAGGCGTCGAATGCCTGGCTGTGGTCAATACGCCGGTCGAGCGGGCGCGGCTCTATTTCCGTTACCACCCGGCACCCGATCTTCTCGCCGCATCCGACCCGGAGCGAGCCTCGCACCGTGCTTTCGGCTTGCGCGAGGTCGGGATGGACACGGTCATGGCGATACCGTTCCATCTCCCGGGCGAGTTGCCCGAGCCTATGGACGTCATGGCAATGAACGAGTTTCTTAACAAGAAGGAAGGATATGAGATTACGGAAGTCGATCAGCAGGCGATGGCTTCCAGCCAGGCGCAGCTTGTCGGTCAGTTCCTACTCGACCGGTCGGGCATCGTACGCTGGAACTTCACTGAAGTTCTGGAGGATGGCCTCAACACCTTCAGAGCGCTGAATCCCGAGGAATTGATGTCGGCAGCTTCCCAAGTTGCACATTAATAGGCTGCGGAATGGGCTGCTGAAAACGCGCTCGACGGCCACCGTCCTGTGGTGATTCTTTGGATTTAACAATCATCGAAATGCTAAGATCTGCCCGTGGGCTTCGTAGCGATTTCGATTCAACGGTCTGCGGACAGCCCCGACGCTAGAGTGAGCAAGCCGCATAGGCGGGGCGACGTCCGCTCCTTGCCGCAATCACGTCGTTCCGACAGACGCGCATACGGCAAGTTTCCACCCTGAGCGGGCTTACGGCCCCGGAACCAAGCGTCAGATTTCGACCACTAGGGAGCAGAGAAGAAGGCGGTGATCTCTAGGGACGCAGGCGGCGACGACCGTCACCTCGCTTCTCGCAAGCGAGCGAGTGCGGCGAAAAACTGTTTCATGACCGCTCAGCTGCCGCTGCGCCAATCGCTAACGACGGAGCCGCGCAACAGATAGCGCCGCCGGCCTGCTTGCCAGTATATCAGCTGCCGACCTCGAAAAAGGGCGCGCCAAGCAGGTCGGGAACGACATCGATACCGAGACCGGGCCCGTCCGGAATGCCCATGCGGCTGCCCGTGACCGGCGGCAAGTTCGATGCGGTGCGCACCGTCACCCATTGGTGGAAGGCGATGGCGTGCAGCCGGCGCTCCTCCGGCGTCGACAGCGACAGATGCGCCATGGCTGATGTGTCGATCTCGGCGCCACCGGTGTCCTCGACGGTGATCATGAAACCAAGAGCGACGGCAAGGTCGCGGATCTGCCGCGTCTTGGTCACGCCGCCGAGCCGCGAGATTTTCAGCGTCAGCCCGTCGGCCGCGCCCTTGCGGTGGATGTCGAGCATGTCATCCAGCGAGGCGACGGATTCGTCGAGCACCATCGGCTTGTCGAGCGAGCGGCGCACCGACATGCATTCGTCGATCGTGGTGCAGGGCTGCTCGAAAGTGTAGTCGATGGCGCGCGTCGCGTCAGTGAACTGGCGCGCCTGATAGGGTGTCCAGCCGGCATTGGCGTCGCAGAAGATCACCGTGCCCTTCGGCACCGAAGCGGCGACTGCGGTGACGCGCTCGATATCGTCATGGACATTGCCGCCGACCTTGACCTGCAGCCGGTGGAACCCGTTCTTGACGATGCGCTTGGCCAGTGCCGCCATGGCGTCGACCGTGCCATGGGTGACGACCTTGTAGAGCTCCGCCGTCTCGCTCTCGCGCCCGCCAAGCAGCGTCACCAGCGGCACATCGGCGGCGCGTGCCGCAAGATCCGAGCATGCCATGTCGAGCGCCGACTTGATGTAGGGATGGCCTTTGAACACAGTATCCATCAGCCGGCCGATACTGGCCAAAGCGCGAGGATCGTGGCCCAGCAGATGCGGCGCGATCTCTATAACGCCGGCGCGAGTGCCGGCTGCGAATGCCGGCGAGTAGAAATTGCCGAGCGGCGCCATCTCGCCCCAGCCGGTCAGCCCGCTGTCGGCGGTGATGGCGACGATCACCGCGTCGAACGCATCGGCGACACGCCCCTTGGACATTCGATAGGGCCCGTCTACGAAGGGCTGCACGACATGGTAAGCCTTGATGGTTTTGATCTGCAATTTCTCTGTCCGTTGTCTGTGATGTCGCGACGAACCGCCAATTGGCGGCTTCTGTCGGCTCAGCTGCCTTCTGGTCGGTTGCGCGTTAGGCCGGCGCGATCGGGATTGGCGTCTTTGGGGGCACGCTGTTCTAGGCTGCGCGCATAGGCAAGCAGTTCCTCGAAATCGAGGTCGATATGCTCGCGGGCGTGGCGCTGGGCGGCGCGCATGTCGGCGCCTTTCAGCAGCCGCACATACACCTCGTGGATGTCTTCGGCAGGCACCGGCTCGTTGCGCGCCCGCTGATGCAGGGCGAAATACATCTGCAGCCGGCTGGTCAGCCGCTGCCAGGTCTCGAGCAGAACCGAATTGTCGGCCCATTCATGGATCAGGCCATGCAGCTGCAGCGCGGTTTCGATCTGCCTTGTGGTGTCGCGGTTGCGCGTCACCTGCTTTACCGCCTCGTGGCGCCGGTCGAGCTCGTCGAAGAAGCGCTGCTCGCGAAGCGGCCAGGTCAGTTCGATGGCGAACTCATCCAGAACCTTGTTGAGCGAATAGGCGTCGTCGATGTCCTTGGCGGTCACGTTGATGACGAAGGTCCCGGCGTAGGGAATGCTGGTCAGGATGCCTTCCTGCACCAGTTCGCGCATTGCTTCGCGCAGCGGCGCGCGGCTCACCCGCATCTGCTCGGCAATCCTGAGTTCATTGAGCTTCTGCCCGGGTTCCAGCTGGCCGGTCAGGATCGCGCGCCGAAGCAGCGCCACGATCTCGGCGCGTCTTGTCGTATCCGCGATCGGAGCGAAATCCAGCTTCCCCAATTTGGTCACTCCACAAGAACAGGAACCAAGACAAGCAGATTGTCGACAATCTAACAAGTAGTATCTATGGATTTCCTGGTTTCGGGCACATGTCGGTTCGGCTCGGCCATCCCTATTGCGCCTTCATGCCTGCGGCCAAGGCCGATCGCGCCGGTTGCCGGGCTCGTCGAACTGCTCAGCAAAACGGCGCCCTAAGCATAGCCGGGGGCGCCGCTGGACCGGGCCTGATGGGGGGTATCAGGTGGCCGGTTTCTGGGGCAGCGGCGAGACAGGCATTCCCGGGCCGATCTTCTGCAGATTGCCTGTTATCACCTGGTCGCCTTCCGATACGCCGCTCGATATGGCCACCAGATCGCCATTGGTCGGCCCGAGCGAAACGACGCGCTGATCGACCGTATTGTCCTTGCCGACGACGTAGAGGTATTTGCCGAGCTGGCTCGATCCTAACGCCGTCTGCGGCACCATCAGTGCATCGGGCTGCTGCTTGATGTGCAGCCTGACGCGAACATATTGGCCCGGCAGCAGCGTGAACTTGGCGTTGCCGATCGTCGCCCGTGCGGTGATGGTGCCGGTCGAACGATCGACCGTGTTGTCGATGAAGGTGAGCTGACCTCTGTGGCGCGGCTCCGTGTCGCCGGGAAGCAGGACGTCGACATCGACGGGCCCCGCCGCGCGGGCTTCCTCGATCTGCACCAGATCCGTTTCACTCGGATTGAAGGTGACATAGATCGGGTCGAGCTGCACCAGCGTGTTGAGCACAGTGCCGGCGACGCTGACCAGCGTTCCGACCGAGGCCTGATTGCGGCCGACGCGCCCGGCGAACGGCGCCTTGATTTCCGAATAGCTCAGATTGAGCTCGGCGGTCCGCACCGCCGCCTGGTTGACGGCAAGCGAGGCCTGGGCCTCGCGCAAGCTGCTGGTGCGCTGGTCGAACGCATCCTTGGCGATGTATCCGCTCTTGGCGAGCTCGGTGCCGCGTCCAAGGTTGGAACGCGCATAGTCGAGCGTTGCTTCGTCGCGCTGGACCTGAGCCTTCGCCTGGTCGAGGGCAGCCTGGAAATCCTCTGGAGCGATCTTGTAGAGAAGGTCGCCCTTCTTGACATCGCTGCCGTCGGGCGCGACCTGCTCCTGCAGATAACCCGGTACGCGCGCCTGCAACGTGACGCTGCGGATCGGCTCGGTGCGGGCGGCATAGTCGAGATAGATCGGGATCGTCTTCTTGACGACGCTCACCACCGGCACCGGCATGACAAACGCCGCGGGGTCGGGCGCCGCGGGTTCGGGCGTCGCCGCCCCCGCCGTACCGGCGTTGAGGCCGAAATTGCCCATGTCGAGCAAGTGAACGCTGGCCACCGAGACCGCTCCCAGGGCAACGGCCGCTCCCAACGCAATTTTCCATTTACGCATGATCAATTCTCCAATCCTATTCGGCCGCTTCGGCCAATCGCTCGAAAGCGGGTTCGGCAGTTGGTTCAGTCGGTTCGGCAACGGGTTCGCTCTTGGAGCCGCGCTCGCGCAGCTGCTCGATCACCGCATAGAAGACCGGCACGAACACCAGCGACAGGATCGTCGCCGCGACCATGCCGCCAAAGACGGTGGTGCCGATCGACTGGCGGCTCGCTGCTCCAGCACCTGTGGAGAACATCAGCGGCAGCACGCCGAGGATGAACGCGAAGGCGGTCATCAGAATCGGCCGCAGCCGCAGGCGCGCCGCTTCCATTGCGGCGTCGACGATGCTGAGACCCTCCTCGCGTCGGCGCCGGGCAAACTCCACGATCAGAATGGCGTTCTTCGCCGCCAGCCCGATCAGCATGACGAAGCCGATCTGCGAATAGACGTCGATCTGCATGCCGCGCATCAGCAGGGCGACAAAGGCACCGAACAGGGCAAGCGGCACCGCGAGCAGAACCATGAAGGGCATGGCCCAGCTCTCATATTGGGCGGCGAGGATCAGGAAGACGAAGACCATGGCGAGACCGAAGACAATCGAGGCGATCGATCCGGCCTTGAGCTCCTGATAGGTAATCCCTGTCCATTCGTAGCCGAAATCCTTCGGCAGTGCTGTGGCAGCGGCACGTTCCATCGCGGCGACCGCTTGGCCCGAGGAGAAGCCGGGTGCGGCACCGCCGTTGATCAGGGCCGACGCATTGTTGTTGTAATGCGGGACGGTTTCCGGGCCAACGATAGGCACCAGCTTGCCGAGCGTGCTCAACGGCACCATGCCGCCGGAGGCATTGCGCACATAGAGCCGCGAAATGTCGGCGGCACCCGCACGCGCATCCTTGTCGGCCTGGATCGTTACCCGGAAGGTGCGGCCGAACAGGTTGAAGTCGTTCACATAGAGCGAGCCGAGATAGATCTGCAGCGTGTTGAACACGTCAGGCAGGCTGAGGCCGAGCAGCTTCGCCTTGTTGCGGTCGAGGTCGTAGTTGAACTGCGGCGTCGAGGTCGAGAACGACGAGAACAATTGCTGCGGGTTGAGCTCGGGCTGTTTGCGCGCTTCGGCGAGCACGGCTTGCGTCGCGTCGTTGAGCGCAGCGCTGCCGCGACCGGTCAGGTCCTCCACCTGGAATTCAAAGCCGCCGGTCGTGCCGATGCCCGGGATCGAAGGCGGATCGAAGCTCAGCGCGAAGGCCTCGGGAATTTCCATGAGCTTCGAGCGCACGTCGGCGACGAGCTTCGAGGCGCTCTGGTCAGGGCCGCGTTCGTCCCATGGCTTGAGGATGGCGAATTCCACCGCCGAGTTCGACTGGGCGGCACTGGTGAGGAAGTTCAAGCCGCTGATCGAGCCGACGATATCGACGCCGGGCGTGTTCTGCAGGACATCGCGTACCTTTCGGGCCACCGCGTCGGTGCGCTCCAGCGACGCGCCATCCGGCAATTGGATGACCACGAAGAAATAGCCCTGGTCTTCGACCGGGAGGAAGGTCGAGGGCAGACGCTGCCAGACGAAGTAGGTCGCGACAAGCCCGGCCGCGAACAGCCCAAGCATGATCCAGCGCAGGCGGATGAGGAAGCGCACACCATGGGCATAGGCATGCGACAGCCATTCGAAGCCCGTGTTGAACCAGCGGAACAGCACGAACTGCGTTGCCGGGCGGTGGCGCAGGAAGGCGGCGCTGAGCGCCGGGGTGAGCGTCAGCGAGACGAAGGCTGAGATGCCGAAGGAGATCGCCACCGTCAGGGCAAACTGGTTGTAGAGCCGGCCGGAAACGCCGGGTATGAAGGCGACCGGCACGAACACGGCCATCAGCACGGCGGTCGTGGCGATGATAGGGCCGGTAACCTCGGCCATCGCCGCGCGCGTGGCAGCCAGCGGTTTGAGGCCGGCCTCCAACTGGCGCTCGACATTCTCGACGACGACGATCGCATCATCGACGACCAGGCCGATCGCCAGCACCATGCCGAGCAGGCTGAGCATGTTCAGCGAGAAGCCGAACATATACATGACGACGAGCGTGGCCACCAGCGACACGGGAATCGCAATGGTCGGGATGATCGTGGTGCGCCAGCTCTGCAGGAAGATGAACACCACCGCGACAACCAGGACCAGCGCCTCGCCGAGCGTGACCAGCACGTCGTGCATCGACGCCGAAACGAAACGCGTCGTATCGTAATGCATGGCGTAGCTGACGCCCTTGGGGAAACGGGCTGACAGTTCCTGCATCTTGTCCTTGACGCGCTGCTGCAGGTCGAGGGCGTTTGAGCCTGGCATCTGGTAGACCGCGAGCACCACGGTCGGGTCCTCGCCGAAGAAGGCCGACGACGAGTATTGCAGGGCGCCGAGTTCGATGCGCGCGACGTCGCGCAACCGCACCAGCGAACCGTTCGCGGCATCGGCGCGCACGATGATATCGCCGAATTCCTTGGGATCGCTCAGTCGGCCGACGGCGTTGACCTGCATTTCGAAAGCGGTGCCCGCCGGCGCCGGCGACTGCCCGATCTTGCCGGCCGCGACCTGGACATTCTGCTCAGCGATGGCGTTTTGGACGTCGACGGCGGTGATGCCGAGATTGGCGAGCTTGTCGGGATCGAGCCATACGCGCATCGAATAGCGCCGCTCGCCGAAGATCTGCACGTCGCCGACGCCCGGCAGGCGCTTCAGCGGGTCGACCACTTGCAGGTAGGCGAGGTTGCTGAGCGCGACCGGATCGACGGAGCCGTCGGGCGAGGTGAGGTTGACGATCAGGACAAAATTCGGGTTCTGCTTCTTGATCGTCACGCCACCCTGGTTGACGATGGCCGGCAGCGAGGACGCCGCCTGCGACACGCGGTTCTGGACATCGACGGCGGCGGTGCTCAGGGGATAGCCGACCTCGAAGGTGATGGTGATCGTCGACGAGCCGTCATTGGAGCTCGACGATGACATGTAGGTCATGCCTTCAACGCCGTTGATCTGCTGTTCGAGCGGTGTCGTGACGGTGTCGGCCACGACTTGTGCACTGGCGCCCGGGTAGTTGGCGCTGACCACGACCTGAGGCGGCGTGATGTCGGGAAACTGCGAGACAGGCAGCAGAAAATAGCAGATCGCCCCGGCGAGCACCATGATGATGGCGATCGACGATGCGAAGATCGGTCGGTGGATGAAGAAGTTTACCATGACACGCACGCCTCGCCCGATGCTCTCACCTGGCCAAAAGCCTTGGCCACTCTGGACAGCCGCCGGCTGCGGCTTTGCCCCGGGTCTTCGAGGAAACGAGGCGGCGCCATACGGCTGCGGCCTTGCCTATCCGCAAGGGTACGCAGCATTGTCTCGAAAGAGCGCGGGTCGACACGGTCGGCCTTCATCAGCATCCGAATCATCGGATCCTTCACAACTTCGTCGATCGTCAAATCTTTGCGCTGCGACATCGTAGCGGCTCCTGGCTTGCGATCTGCGGCGTACGCCGCAGATCGGGTGGTCTTCCGGTTCGCGGCCAAAGTCGCCTGGGGCGCAGTTCATGCCCGGGCCGATGCGGCGGAGGCTGTTCACAGGCGCCTGCGAGATTGACACGAGGCAATGGGGGTGTTACCAGTAAGTAACATCTAGAAGTTACAGACCGGTAACACCCTAGTCAAGAGGTGTACCGAGGGATTTTTCGGAAACCCCGGAACCAAGGAGGTTTTGATGGAAGACGGCACTGCGGAACGCATCCGCCCCCGGGATCGCATCCTGGAGACGGCACGGGATATGTTCCACAAGCATGGCATCAAGGGCGTCGGCGTCGACGCGATCACTGAGGCCGCCGGTACCAACAAGATGACGCTTTACCGTCATTTCGAGTCCAAGGACGATCTGGTCATCGAGTGCCTGCGGGCGACCGCATGCAGCGCCAACGCGATGTGGCAAAAGTTCGAGGCCGAGCATCCCGGCGACAAGCTTGCGCAGCTGCACGCCTGGGTTCGCATGGCAGCCGATTGCCTGATGGTGGACGGCCGCGGTTGCGACATGGCGAACGCCGCCATCGAGTTGAGCGAGACTGACCATCCCGCCCGTCGGGTGATCAAGGAACTCAAGCAGGCCCAGCGCGACCGTCTTGTCGGCCTGTGCCGGGACGCCGGCATCGGCCAGGCAGAGCTTCTCGCCGATACATTGTCGCTGCTGCTTGAAGGCGCCCGTGTCAGCCTGCAAAGCGTCGGCGCCGAAGGCCCCAGCGCGCAATTTGTCCGCATGGCGGAAGGCCTGATCACGTCTTTCCGGGGCGCTGCGGCCAGATAGTCTCGCAAGCGGCGAAACGATCGGTAGCGTGTTCATTGCGAGCCGCGCCGCCGAATGCTGTTTTGTCCGTTCGGACGTGTCGTCATCGCGCTTGTCCTTTGCCGATCTGTCAGTGAGGCAGGATAGAACCGATAACGAATCGGTGAGAGTGACAAGTGTGACGGGATTCCGACGGATCCGCTGATCGCGGCTGCAACACCTTTACGGGCGAATATGCCGGCGGCATCACCCCCTGGTGACAGATCATCGTGTCCGGTGATCGTCGTGACCTCAGCCTCTGCCCAACATCCGGAGCCGCAACAAAAAAAGCCCGCTGCCGGGAGGAGGTGGCAGCGGGCTCGATTTCGAATACGGCACGGGAGGAGGTGTACCGCACTCAGCGTCGGCATCGCATCTGGGAGGAGTAGATGGCCGACACCTATAAACTAGCGGTTGCCCAATGATTCGGCAACAACGAAAGATGCATAGCAG
This sequence comes from Mesorhizobium sp. WSM4813, assembly GCF_055811555.1. Taxonomy (NCBI): domain Bacteria; kingdom Pseudomonadati; phylum Pseudomonadota; class Alphaproteobacteria; order Hyphomicrobiales; family Phyllobacteriaceae; genus Mesorhizobium; species Mesorhizobium sp. WSM4813. The sequence goes on along the minus strand of NZ_JBVVQU010000011.1, from coordinate 33,266 downwards.
AAGTGCAGATTTGCGGTATCAACCGAATTTTAACCATCGCGGCAAGTCACCGGGGGGCCTTGCGGGGCGTCACTGCACCGGGACGTTCTCCTTGAAGATAAGGCGTGGTTCGATGAATTTCCGCGTCAGATAAGGCGCCGAGGATGCGATCGAACCGAGCAGGCGAATGACCGATTGCTCGGCGATCAGCCGGGCATTCTGGTCGATGACGACATCGAGTAGATCGTCGACAAGATAGCCGCGTGTCGCCCTCGTCAGGTCGTGGCAAATGAACACCGGCTTCCTTTGCGGCTTGGATTCCAGCAGCGCTCTCGCCACGCCCGAACGCCCGGCACCGACGCAATAGATGCCGAGCAGTTCCGGCTCGTTGTGCAGCGCCTTCATCGTTGCCGTATAGCTGATATCAGGCTCGTCGTTGATCTCGACGGCGCTGGTCACGGTCAAATTGGAGAACTCCTCGCTGAGCACGGAGCGAAAGCCCATTTCGCGTTCTTCATGCCCGCGATAGGAACGTGAGCCGACGATCATTGCCAGATGGCCCGGACGCCCGCCCAGGAAACGCCCCATCAAAAGGGCTGCCGTGCGCCCTGCGACACGGTTGTCGATGCCGACATAGGCCGATCGCGGTGCGCCCGGAACGTCCGACACCAGCGTGACCAGGCGGATGCCGGCCTCGACGATCTCGCGCAGGATGTTGCGCGTTCTCGGGTGATCGATAGCGATGACGCCGACGCCGTTTGCCTTGAGCGAGAGGTCTTCGACCGCCGCCTGCAACGCGTTCGGCGAGATGCCGACGAGCTTGTGGATCCGGCAGGAGGCGACAAGCGGCAGGCGTGCCGCATAATCCTCGATATGGTTTGCCAGATCCATCATGAAGGCATTGGTGCCGATTGGCAGGAAGAACTCGAGATGCGCCGGCCGCGAGGGCAGCGTGACCTGATCCACGACCGGCAAATAGCCAAGCTGCTTGGCCGCCTCCATTACCCGCTGCCGGTTGGCCGCGCTGGCGCCTGGCCGGTTGTTCAGCACCCGGTCGACCGTCGCGGTCGACAGCCCGCAGCTTCTGGCGATGTCCGCAACGGTGGCTTTCATTGTCGCAGTCATAGGAGCCGATGCGATCCTGTGCCAGACTTATGGCCAACCGGTTTCCGCATGGCCCACTCAGCCCTGCGGTTGCTTGCCCTGGACGATGGCGTCGTGGATCTCCTTGTCGGACATGCCGGTGATGATCCGTTCGACTTCCGCGACGTTGGTGTTCTTCGGATCGATATCGTCGGCAACCACCTTGCCGCGGCGCATGACGACGATGCGGTCGACCACCTGGAAGACGTGATGGATGTTGTGGGCGATGAAGATGCAGGAATGGCCGGAATCGCGGGCGCTGCGCACGAAGCTCAGCACACCTTGCGTCTCGGCGACGCCGAGATTGTTGGTCGGCTCGTCGAGGATGATGAGGTCGCTGTCGAAATGCATGGCGCGGGCGATCGCCACGGCCTGCCGCTCTCCGCCGGAGAGCGAGCCGATCGGCGTGGTCGGCGGGATGTTCTTCGAGATGCCGACCTGTTTGAGCAAGTCGCGGGCGACCACGTTCATCGCCTCCTGGTCCATACGGTTGAGGAAACGCGGCGGCTTGATCGGCTCGCGCCCGAGGAACAGGTTGCGCGCGATCGACAATTGCGTGACCAGTGCCGAGTCCTGGTAGATCGTCTCGATGCCGTGGGCGATGGCGTCGCTGGTGCTGCGGAAGTCCACCTTCTTGCCGCGGATGAAGATGTCGCCGCTGGTCAGCGGAACCGCACCCGACAGCACCTTGATCAGCGTCGACTTGCCGGCGCCATTGTCGCCGAGCAGACCGACGATCTCCCTTTCATTGACGTGGAAATTGGCGTCTACCAGCGCCTGCACACGCCCGTAGGACTTGCGGATGTTTTCCATGCGGACAAGCGGCTCAGTCATGGTTCAAGTCCCCGCCTGATGCCGGCGTTCCAGCCATGAGTGGAGCGCCATCATGCCGAGGATGATCGCGCCGATGAAGATGTTGTAGGCAAGCCCTGGCACGCCGATCAGCACGATGCCGTTGCGCATCACGCGCAGGATCAGGATGCCGAGCACGGTTCCGATGATGGTGCCGCGTCCGCCAGTCAGGGCGGTGCCGCCGATCACCACCATGGCGATGACTTCGAGCTCGTAGCCGGTGCCGCTGTTCGGGTTGGCCGCCGAGGTGCGCAACGAGCTGATGACGCCGGCAAGCGAAGCCATGATCGACGACAGGATGAACAGGCCGATCTTGACGCCGCTGACATTGACGCCACGCGCCCTTGCCGCGTTGGGGTTGCCGCCGGCAGCCTGGATCCAGTTGCCGGTCCGGCTTTGCGTCAGCACGTAGCCGAGTGCGATCGCGGCTGCGATGAACCAAAACAGCGACATGTAGATGCGGAACGGCCCGATGAAGAAATCACCGACCAGCGCCTCGGCGAGCCAGCTGCCTTCGGCGCTCCAGGTGCGTTGCGGAAATCCGCTGGTGACGAACAGAGCGGTGCCGCGCACGACCAGCAGCATGCCAAGCGTCACCAGGAAGGAGGGAATCTTGAGTTGCGTCACGAACCAGCCATTGACCAACCCGATGAAGGCGGCAACCAGCAAGGCCACGACGAAGCCGGCTTCCAGCGAGGTGAGGCCGCTGTTGAAGAGCGTCCACATCAAGACGGGCGAGAAACCGAACAGCGATCCGACCGAGAGGTCGAACTCGCCTGATGTCATCAACAGCGTCATCGCCAGCGCAATCAGGCCAAGCTCGACCGTGAAGGCCAGTATGTTGCTGATGTTTTGCGGCGACAGGAAGTCGTGGTTGAACCCCCAGAACACCGCGAGCTCGACGACAAGGAGCACGAAGGGCCCGAATTCCGGCCTGGCGATCGAGCGTTGGATAATGGAACTATTTTCCACGTTGGACCCGCGACATGGTTGGAATTGGCCAGGCCCGGGCACCGCATAAGCGGTTCGAGGCTCGGCGGGGTGATTGGGATGATCGCGGCAAGCGCCGCCGCGTTCATCCCAATCGCGGTGTTATTTTCCGGACAGGATGTCGTCGTAGACCTGCGCGGTGTCCTTTTCGTAGAGTGCGCCGGTGATCACGTCGAAGCCGGGCGGAATGCCGCTGGCGGCCATGTTGGCGATCGAAAGCGCCACGTAGCTGGTCGCCTGCGGATCTTGCCATTGTGCGGCATTGACGTAGCCGGTCAGCACCTCCTGGGTGGTATCGAGCGAGTTGCCCCAGCCGACGACCGGGATTTCACCCGGCTTGATGCCGGCCTGGTCGAACACCCGCTTGATCGAGCCGGTCACCAGGTCGCCGAGACCGATGATCGCCTTGACCTTGGCCCTGTTGGCCGTGAGATAGTCGACCATGCGGTTGATTGCTTCGGCCTGGTCGAGCGTGGCTTCGGTGATTTCATAAGTGATGCCGAGTGGCTCGAAGACGCTCTTGATGCCTTCTTCTTCCTGGACGCCATAGGTGGCGCCCGGGATTTCGACCGGCATCCAGACGAAATCGCCCTTCTTCACCAGGCCCTTGTCGACCAGATACTGCGCCCAGTTCTTGCCGAAGGTGACGTTGTCACCGCCAACATAGGCGTTGAAGTCCGCCTTCGGATCGGGCGTGTTGAAATTGATGATCGGGATGTTTGCCGCCCGCGCTTCCTTAGCGAGCTCGATAAGGCTGCCCGGGTCGGGGCTGGTGGTGGTGATGCCGTCCGCCTTGGCGGCGATGGCCGCGCGAACAGCCTCCTGCTGGGACGACACGTCGCCATTGTGGAACGAGGTGTTGACGGTGTTACCGGTGTCCGTCGCCCATTGCTTGGCGCCGGCGAGGAAGTAGGTCCAGACCGGATCGGCCGGGCCGCCATGCGAAATCCAGTAGAAGGTCTTGGCCTGTGCCGCCGCCGGGATGGCCAGCGCCACGATCAAGCCGAATACAAATAGCCGTAGCCTTGTCAGCATTTGATTTCCTCCCATTTTGAAAATTCCTCCACCTTCGACGACGATCACGGCAAACCCTGATCGTATTCTTGCCAGCGCCGATCTGGATGCATCACAGCATCCGCTTTTTCGACATATGGCAAGCCTCCATTTGCCAGTGGTAGTTGGCGCGCGGCAAGGCGCCATCAGCAGTCCCATCAGATTGCATCAGTTTGGCTGATATTTTCCAGGCAGGCGGATCTTCAATTAGAGCACCCAGGCCGAGACGTCTCTCCGTAGCAGTCGGGGCGGAACCTAGATAAGATCGGCCCTGGCGAGGTCGCGCATCAGATGGCTGGCGCCGTAGGTCCAGTGGGGGCAGTCGGGCGACAGCCGCACCCGGTTGATCAGGGCGCCAAATTTCTCCGATGAGATGGTGACGATGTCGCCGATCTTGTGCGTGAAGCCCTTGCCCTTTTCGCCGCGATCCTTCGACGGCACGAACATGGTGCCGAGATAAAGCGCCAGCCCGTCCGGGTATTGGTGATGCGGACCCATGGCGGCCGCGACCAGCTCTTCGGGCGAGCGGCTTATCTCGGCCATCGAACTGGCGCCCTCCAGCGAGAAACCGTCCTCGCCCTCGACCTTCAGGCGCACGATGGCCTGCTTCACGTCATCGATGGAAAATGTAGCGTCGAACAGCCGGATGAATGGGCCGAGCGCGGCCGAGGCGTTGTTGTCCTTGGCCTTGCCGAGCAACAGCGCCGAGCGCCCTTCGACGTCGCGCAGATTGACGTCGTTGCCGAGCGTGGCGCCGACGATCCGGCCGCTGCTGGCGGCGATCATGGCGATCTCCGGCTCCGGATTGTTCCAGGTGGAAACCGGATGCAGGCCGACATCGGCGCCGAAGCCGACCGACGCCATCGGCTGGCATTTGGTGAAGATCTCGGCATCGGGGCCGATACCCACTTCCAGATATTGCGACCAGGCGCCGCGCTGGATGAGCTTGGCCTTGATCTCCATCGCCTCCGGCGAGCCTGGCTTGAGCTTCGACAGATCGTGACCGATCAGTCCGGCAATGTCGGCGCGAATGGCGTCCGCCTTTTCGGCGGAGCCACGCGCCTGCTCCTCGATAACCCGTTCGAGCAGGCTTACGACGAAGGTGACGCCCGACGCCTTGACCGCCTGCAGGTCGACCGGAGAAAGCAGGTACGGTTTTTGCGGGTCGCGCGCGGCCGGGAAACTGTTGGCGGCGATTGCATCAAGCGATCCGATCGGTTCGCCCGCGGTCGCCTGGACGTAGCCTGCTGGGTCTGGCATCTCGCAGACGTCGCGCACGGTTGGTGCCATGCTCGACGTGATGTCGAACGCAGTGCCGTCGCGCACCGTGACCACCAACGGATGCGACGTTTCGCTTGTCCGGGCACGGCCGACGAAAAGGCCCTCGGCTGGCAGGTGCGTGGCGTTCGTCATGGCTTGCGGTCCTCTGCTGTCTTGTTCTGCTGCGCCGGTCGTCGCTGCCGGACCAGTGGGTCGTCAAAAGCCTGGCCAGCGGCGGCGGCACTTTCAACAAATTCCCGCCAAAGGTCTATCCTTTCCCGATCGGGATGAAGTCCGCCGCTACTATTGCTTCGCAGACAATTCAAGCGTCGCCCGAAAATCAGCTTGACAGTTTCACGATTATGAAAAATTCTTGACTGATTTCAAATTCCGATGGGCAACCCCGATGTCGACCATCGTTGCAAGGCAGCCGCTGCCGGAATCCCGGTCCTCGACGGGTTTCCGGTTGGCCATGCTGCTGCCGGGCGGGCTGGTCACCTTCTTCTTGATCCTGTTTGCCCTTGGTCTCGTACTTTTCCTCGCCTTTCGCGGCAATGACGGTTCGCTGCTGGGCGCCAGTTTCACCTTTGCGAATTTCATCACGGTGGCGTCCGATCCTCTGTACTGGACGGTAACGCTGCGCTCGCTGGCCATTGCCGGCCTGGTGACGCTGGCCACGGTCGTCACCGCCTATCCAGTCGCCTACTATCTTGCCTTCCACGCCGGACGGCGGCGCGGCCTGCTGCTGTTTCTGGTGACGCTGCCGTTCTGGACCAGCTATCTCTTGCGCGTCTTCGCCTGGAAGATCGTGCTTGCCTACAATGGCGTGCTGAACTCGGCGCTCATCGAAAGCGGCATCTGGTCCGAACCGACACTGGCGTTTCTCAACACGCCGGCCGCCGTCGTCGTCACGCTGGCCCACGCCTATGCGCCTTTCGCCATCCTGCCCATCTATGTGGCCCTGGACACGATCCCAAAATCGCTACTCGAAGCCGCTTCCGATCTCGGCGCCAGACCGTTCACCAGCTTCCGCCGCGTCGTGCTGCCGAACTCGATGCCGGGGGTGCTGGCGGCGGCTCTCGTCGTCTTCGTGCCGACGGTCGGCGACTATGTCACTCCCGCGCTGGTCGGTGGTCCTGCCAGCACCATGATCGGCACGCTGATCCAGGCCCAGTTCGGCAAGGCCAATGACTGGCCCTTCGGCGCAGCACTCGCCGTTGCCGTCATGTTGGTCATCCTTGCCGTGGTGCTGGTGGTGCGTTCCGCCGACCGCAGATTTGGCAGCCGCTTATGAACACGGCCCGTATCGATGCAAAGCGGGGCGGCGGTTGGCTCGGCGCCTATGTCCTTGCCTATCTGGTGTTCCTGTACTTGCCGATACTGCTGATCCCGCTGTTTTCCTTCAACAATTCGATCCAGGCGGCGTTTCCGCTGCAAGGCTTCACGTTCGAATGGTACGCGACGCTGTTCGGCAATTCGGCGCTGTCCGGCGCGCTTGCCAACAGCCTCGTCATCGGTGCAATTGCCGCCACCGGTGCCACGCTCTGCGGCATCACCGTGTCCTATATGGACCTCTTCGGCCGCTCGCCGCTTGCCGCCACGATTAGCGCCATCGCGCGGCTGCCGATCCTGATCCCTGGTGTCATCGTCGGCATTTCGCTGCTGATCCTGGTCAACCTCATTGGCTTCGGGCCGTCACGCACGGCCATCGTGCTCGGCCACATATTGGTGGCGCTGCCGACGACGGTGGTGATCATGAAAAGCCGCTTCGCCGCTATCCCCAAGACCATCCGCGAGGCGGCACTCGATCTCGGCGCGTCCGACTGGACGACATTCAGGCGGGTCATGCTGCCGCTCAGCCTGCCCGCCATTGTGTCAGCCTTCATGCTGGCCTTCCTGACCTCCTTCGACGAGTTCATCGTCGCTTTTTTCCTCGCCGGCACCGAGCCGACCTTGCCGCTTTACATCTGGAGCCAGCTGCGTTTCCCGAAATCGCTGCCGACCGTCATGGCGCTGGGCACGGCTATCCTCGCCGTGTCCTTCGTCATCGCGGCAATTGCCGAAATCCTGCGCCATCGCGGGCTCGCCGCCGCTCAGCGGCCGGTGCCCGCCGACCTGTCCAAACCAGAAGAAACCGAAAGAGGAGAACTGCAATGGCATTCGACCTGAAATCGATAAATCGCAAGACAGTCCAAGCCGGATTGGCAGCCTTCGCGCTGGCGCTTTCGTCGACCGTCGCGCTTGCGGCCGACAAGCTGCAATATTTCACCTGGTCGGGCTACGAACTTCCCGACTTCAACAAGAACTTCCTCGCCGCACACCCCGATGGCGTCGAGGCCTCGATGTTCGGCGACGACGATGACGCCTTCACCAAGGTCAAGGCCGGTTTCCGCCCGGATGTCGCGCATCCCTGCTACGACAAGGTGGCGCGCTGGAACAAGGAAGGCCTGCTGCAGCCGATCGACACCAAGCGCATCAAGAACTGGGATTCGATCTTTCCGGTCTTCAAGAACCTGCCCGACCTGCAGGCCGGCGACGGCAAGGTCTGGATGGTACCGTGGGACTGGGGCAACACCTCGATCCTCTACCGCACCGATCTGGTGAAGAACCCGGAACCGAGCTGGAACCTGCTCTGGGACAAGCAATATGCCGGGCGCATGGCGACAATCGACGCCGTCCACGACACGCCGGTGGTGGCGGCGCTTCTCGCCGGCGTCAATCCGTTCGACATGACGCCGGAACAGATGGAAAAGGTGGCTGAGAAACTGCGCGAGCAGCGCCCACTGCTCTCCAACTACACCACCGACATGACCTCGGTCGAACAGGCGCTGGCGAGCGGCCAGTTGGTCGCCGCCATGACCTGGAACGCGTCGGCCACCTCGCTGAAGAAGCAGGGTGTACCCGTCGAGTTCATGAAGCCTAAGGAAGGCATGCTGACCTGGGCGTGCGGCTTCGTCATGCTCAAGGACGCCAGGAATGTCGACCTCGCCTATGACTTCATCAACAGCCGGCTGGAGACGGATTCGGGAAAATACCTGATCCAAGCCTATGGTTACGGCAGTTCGAACAGCTCTGCCTTCGCCGCCGTGCCGAAGGAGGAACTGGAGAAGCTGCAGCTGCCGTCCGATCCGGAAGTGATGCTGAAGACCACCGTCTTCACCGGGCCGATGAAACAGAATGACGAACTCGCCAAGATGTTCGAGAAGGTCAAGGCGGGCGGCTGAGTTCGCTCTTCCTTCTCCCCTTGTGGGAGAAGGTGGATCGGCGCGTAGCGTCGAGACGGTTGAGGGGTGCTCGACGGAATGCGGGGTCTGCCAAGCTGGAACACCCCTCATCCGACCGAGCTTCGCTCGACCACCTCCTCCCACAGGGGGAGAAGGGAAGCGTTGGCAAACGAGGATGTATGCATGGACATGCCAAACGAAGCGGCTGAAAGGCCGAAAGACGACGCCGATGTGCGGGTCGGCCGCCGCGTGCGGGCGCTAAGGCTGGAACGCAGTCTTTCGCTGGCCGAGCTTGCCGCCAAGGCCGGCGTTTCGATCGGGGCGCTCAGCCAGATCGAGCGCGGCCTGTCCTCGCTTCGGGTCAAGGTGATCTGGCCGCTCGCCGCCGCGCTCGACATCGAACCGTCGGCGCTGATTGCTGACGGCAACGATGCCGTCAGCGATCTCTATTGCGTGCGCGCCAGCAGTCGGCGCCAGATCCCGGTGAAGTCGGAAGGCATCGCCAAGGCGCTGCTGTCGCCGCCAGCCGCCACGCTCACCGGCATGCTGGTGACGGTGGAAGCCGGCGGCGGCACCGTCGAAGCCTACGCCCATCCGGGCCACGAATTCGGTTTCGTCCTGTCGGGCGAAGTCGAACTCGTGGTCGATTCAACCACCTATGGGCTGAAGACCGGCGACAGCTTCGCCTTCAAGAGCACCTTGCTGCACGCCTTCCGCAATCCGAGCGCCGAGCGCTGCCAGATCCTCTGGGTCAATACGACCAAGCCGTCCGAGGTTCGCGATGGCGCCTGATCCGCTCGTTCGGCTGGATGCGGTGTCGAAGGTGTTTCCGGGCGGTATCGTCGGGCTCGACGCCGTCGACCTCGACATCGCCCGCGGTGAGTTCCTGACCTTGCTCGGGCCCTCGGGTTGCGGCAAGACCACCAGCCTGCGGGTGATCGCCGGTTTCGAGCGCCCGTCGAGCGGGCGGGTGCTGCTCGAAGGCCGAGACATCACTTCGCTGCGGCCCTTCGACCGGCCCGTCAACACCGTGTTCCAGGACTATGCGCTGTTTCCGCACATGAACGTTGCCGAAAATGTCGGCTTCGGTCTGTCGCTGCGCAAGCTTTCGGGCACCCAACAGGCAAAGCGTGTCGGCGAAGCGCTCGACATGGTCGGCCTTGCCGAGAAGCTCGGCGCCCGGGTGTCCGAATTGTCGGGCGGCCAGCGCCAGCGCGTCGCGCTTGCCCGTGCTATCGTCTGCGAACCGCGTGTGCTGTTGCTCGACGAGCCGCTGTCGGCGCTCGACGCTCATCTGCGCGAACAGATGCAGGTCGAATTGAAGCGGCTGCAGTCGCGGCTCGGCACCACCTTCGTCCTGGTCACCCACGACCAGACCGAGGCGCTGTCGATCTCCGATCGTATCGTCGTCATGAACAAGGGCCGCATCGAGCAGATTGCGCCGCCGGCCACGCTCTACGACCGGCCCGCCACCAGATTCGTCGCCAGTTTCATCGGCACGATGAACCTGCTGCAGTCGCGCTTTGTCGGCCGTGACGGCGATCGGTTGCGCTTCAGCGCCGGCGCCTTGCCGCTGGAAGCTACCTCGGAAACCGGGGAGCTACCTGGCGAAGGCGCGATGCGAACCATCGGTGTGCGTCCGGAGGATCTTCTGGCGACAACCGATGCTGCGCCCGGCACCACACCGGTGCGGGTGAGCAGCATCGTCTTTCACGGCCGCACCTTGCGCCTGCACGCCGAATTGGGGCAGGGGATACCAGTGGTGATCGATGCGCCGCGCCGGGCGGAAGGTTTTCAATTCAGCGTCGGCGATGTGGCGCATATCAGCCTGCGCCGCGGCGCTAACTGCCCTATGCTACCCGGCTAATCTGATCCCCATCCTTTTCAGAAAACCGGAGCACCACCCATGAGCAATCACCTGAACTTCTTCATCGACGGCAAATGGGTTGCGCCCGTGGTGCCGGCAACGCTGGATGTGATCGATCCGTCCACCGAGGAGGCCTATACGAAAATCTCCGTCGGCTCGAAGGCCGATGTGGATCGCGCCGTGGCAGCGGCAAAGGCAGCCTTTCCGGCCTTTTCGCAAACCAGCAAGGCCGAGCGCCTGCAACTGCTGAAGCGCATCCTCGAAGTCTACAACGAGCGCTACGAGGACATCGCGCAGGCTGTCAGCCAGGAGATGGGGCCGCCGATCACCTGGGCGCGCGAGGCGCAGGCCTGGGCGGGCAGGGCGCATATGGAAGCCACTATTCATGCGCTGGAGGATTATGAATTCAGCGAGAAGCGCGGCACCACTATGGTGGTCAAGGAGCCGATCGGCGTCTGCGCGCTGATCACGCCGTGGAACTGGCCGCTCAACCAGATCGTCTGCAAGGTGGCGCCGGCGATCGCCGCCGGCTGCACCGTCGTGCTGAAGCCTTCCGAGATCGCGCCGATCAGCGGCGTCATCTTTTCGGAAGTGATGGAAGCGGCCGGCACGCCGAAGGGCGTCTACAACATGGTCAACGGCACCGGTCCCGATGTCGGACAGGTCATGGCCGGCCATCCCGACGTCGACATGGTCTCGTTCACCGGTTCGACCCGGGCCGGCATCATCGTCGCCAAAACAGCGGCCGAGACGGTCAAGCGCGTCGCGCAGGAGCTCGGCGGCAAGTCGGCCAACATCGTGCTTGCCGATGCCGACTTCGAGAAGGCCGTGCGCAAGGGCGTCAACGCCTGTTTCGGCAATAGCGGCCAATCCTGCGATGCCCCGACGCGCATGCTGGTGCCGGCCGGCCGCCACGACGAGGCGCTCACGATCGCCAAGAAGGCGGCCGAAGCGCACAAGGTCGGCGACCCGCGCTCGGAAAACACCAAGCTCGGGCCGGTGGTCAGCAACATCCAGTTCGACAAGATCCAGCGGCTGATCGAGGCCGGCATCGCCGAGGGTGCTACTCTGGTCACCGGGGGTCCCGGCCGGCCGGAGCACCTCAACCGCGGCTACTATGTCAGGCCGACCGTCTTCGGTCATGTCACGCCGGGCATGACCATCGAGAAGGAGGAGATTTTTGGGCCGGTGCTTTCGGTCCTCTCCTACGATGATGACGACGACGCGGTGAAGATCGCCAACGACACCGTCTATGGCCTCGCTGCCTATGTCCAGTCAGGGGATATCGAGCACGCGCGAAAGATCGCCGGGCGCCTGCGCGCCGGGCAGGTCTCGATCAACTATCCGGAGTGGGACACCTTCGCGCCCTTCGGCGGCTACAAGCAGTCGGGCAATGGCCGCGAATATGCCGACTGGGCGATCCATGACTTCCTCGAGATCAAGGGCATCATCGGCTACGGCGCCTAGCGCAGGACTGCGAACAGCGCCGCGTGTCCAAGAAGGACGCGCGGCGCTGTAGCGGGCCCGAGCTATTCGGCGGCTTCGCGGACAGGGATCAGGCGCCGCTCGACCTGTTGAAGATGCAGGCGCATCGCTGCCGCCGCGCCGCCGAGGTCACGCTCGGCGATCGCTTCGACGATCCGTTCATGATCGGCAAAGCTGTGATGGTCTGCCGGAGGGCGGGCGCCTTCTGAACGGAGACGTCCCCACACCACGGTCCGGCGCACAGCATTCAGGACGTCGAACAAGCCGAGCAGCACGTTGTTGCGGCTCGCCTGCGCAATCTGCCGGTGGAGCAGATTGTCGATATTCTCGTATTGCCGCCATGTGACGGCTTCCCGCGTCTGCACCAGCGATTGCCGCATCGAAGCGATATCGGAAAGCGTGGCATGCAGCGCCGCTTCGCGCGCAATCTCGGGCTCGATGATGAGGCGCGCGCGCATCACGTCGGCCGGATTCGTGCGCCCGGCGATTTCCGAAATCCCGATCGTCTCCTCGACCGGCCCGCTGCCGACGAAGGTGCCCCTGCCGACGTGACGCCAGATGCGGCCGTCCTTCTCGAGCACTGCCAGCGCCTTGCGCAGATCGCCGCGCGATACGCCGAGGCTCTCGGACAGTTCCCGTTCGGCAGGCAGCCGCGTCTCGCCGGCATGGTCCATCTGGGCAAGATAGGCCTGAAGCTGAACCAGGGCGGCGTGGCCGCCATTACCGGCATCGTCCATCAATTTAACCAATCCGCATATGATTTCCCTTGTTGGTGTTAAAACGATTAGCGGAAACCGTCAACTGCCGAGTTTTCCGGGCCAGTGCGTCCGACGTGGTGCAATTTCTCCTTGACCAATCCCCGCCACAGCCTTAACCAATTAAGGTAATGGTTACAAAAAACGGGAGGAATGACAATGGCCAGCATGACCAGACGCACCATCCTTGCCACCGCTTTCGCCGGGGTCCTGGCATGGGCACTGCCCCTGTCGGCCGCAAATGCGGGCGACATGCGAATCGCATTCGGCGACCTTCCCGGGATAGAATCCATCCAGACACTCGCCGCGATAGAGCGTGCCAAGGAACGCGGCGTGAATGTCGAGCTCATTATTCTCAATGACGAGGATCTGGCAGCCCAGGCGATTGTCGGCGGCCAAGCCGATGTCGGTATCGGCGCGCCCTATACTTTGATCCAGAAGGTCGGCGTGCCGATCCGCATCTTTGCGCAGATATCGACGCTGCGCTTCTTTCCCGTCGTCAACAGCGAATTCTACAAGGAATGGAAGGATCTGGACGGGCAGGAAGTCGCCGTTCAGGCGCGCGGCTCCGGCACCGAGGCGGTCATGCTCCTGATGGCGAAGAACCACGGCATCAAGCTCGGTAACATCAGCTATGTCCCGGGTTCCGAGGTTCGCCGCAATGCGCTGCTCCAGGGGACCATCAAGGCGTCGATCGTCGATGCCGCAAACAGGCGCGCGCTTGAGGCCGAAGCCCCCGGCAAGTTCATCGTTCTGCCGGTCGAGGATCTCGGCGCCTCGGACGAAGCGCTTTTCGCGACCGCGGACTATCTGAAGAACAACGCCGCCGACGTCGACATCCTGGTCGAGGAACTGATGAAGACCGCGCGGGAAATAACCGCGAACCCGACTGTCGCGGTCGAGCTCCGCAACAAGTACAAACTGCTGCCGGATCTCGGCGCGGAGGCGGATAGCGAAATCACCGAATACTACAAGGAAACCGCGGAAGCCGGCAGCCTTGCGCTGAATGGCGGAGCGGATGCGGCCAAAGACGACTTTGCCTTCTTCAGCCTTGCCGGCCAGATCGAAGGCGATCCCGCGAGCCTCAAGGTCGAGGACTTCTGGGACCTCTCAGCAATCGACCGCGCCGTCGCCAAGCTCGGCAAGAAATAGGCGGCCAGACGGATGGCCGTAAGCATCAGAACCGATGGCGAGGCTGCCGGCCTCGCTTCCCCTCGAAGCGCAACGGTCGCATCGTGGGACCAGCCGGTCCTGCTCAGGCTGGTGTCGATCGCGCTGTTCGCGGGAATTTGGGAGGTGGCCGGGCGTATTCCCGTCAGCTTCGCCTTCCCGACTTTTTCCGACACGATCGTCGCGTTTTTTGGACTGCTCGCCGACGGAACCCTGGCAGCTGCCTATCTTTCGACACTGCAGCCGCTGGTGCTCGGCGTGGTCCTGTCGGCGTTCCTGGGTGTCGGTCTCGGCACGATCTGCGGCCTGTGGCGCACCGGCGAATGGCTGGTGATCCCTGTGTTCATCGTGCTTCAGGCAGCACCCGTCGCCGCCTTCATTCCGATGGTCACCTTTGTCTACGGAATTGGCATGACCGCCAAGACGCTCGCCGTCATGATCCTGGCGCTGCCGGTTATCGTGCTCAACACCTACAAGGCCGTGCGCAACGTCAACGAGTCGCTGCTGGTCATGTGCCGATCGTTCCTGGGCACAAAGTGGCAGACCGTCGCCAAGATCATTCTTCCGGACGCCAGCCCGGTGATTTTTGCCGGTTTGCGCCTTGGAGTCGCTGCCGGCTTCGTCGGCGTGGTGCTCGCCGAACTGCTGATTACCCCGACCGGCATCGGCGACCTCATCACCTTCCACCGCTCTCGCGCAGACTACGCAGAGATGTACGCAACAATTGCCTCGATCATCGCGCTTTCCACCCTCACGCTCGTCTTTCTGCAGTGGGTGGAAGTCCGTGTTTTCAGGCCCGAGAGCAGAGGTGCTTAAGATGGGCGCGACCGCATTGCGAAATGGACCGTCGCCAGTTCCCGCACCGATCGATTCAATCGTGGAAGTGAGAGGAATTTCCAAGACCTACGGCAATGTCGAGGCGCTGCGCGGCATCGATCTCGACTTTCCGAGGGGCAAGCTGACCAGCCTTCTCGGACCCAGTGGCTGCGGAAAGACGACGCTGTTGAAGATCATAGCGGGGCTGGTACGGGCCGATGGCGGCACCGTCGCGATCAACGGCAAGCGCGTCAGCGCCCCAGGCCCCGAACGCGCTTTCGTGTTCCAGGACTTTGCGCTGATGCCTTGGGCGACCGTGCTGCGCAACGTGGCCTTCGGACTTGAACTGCGCGGCACCAACAAGGCCGAACGCGAGGAGATCGCCCGCCGCTATATCGCCGAAGTGGGTCTCGCCGGCTTCGAGGACAAATATCCCCACGAGTTGTCTGGCGGCATGCGCCAGCGCGTCGGCCTGGCGCGGGCATTGTCGGTCGATGCCGATGTCCTGTTGCTCGACGAACCGTTTTCGGCGGTCGACGAGCAAAACCGGCGGAAGTTCCAGGAAGACCTGATCCGACTGCGCACCAACCAGAACAAGACCTTCATCTTCGTCACGCACTCGATCGAGGAGGCGGTCTACATCTCCGATCGTATCGTGTTGCTGTCACCGAGACCCGGTCGGGTCTCGCAGATCATCGAACCGGAAATCGATCGCTCCGGCGACCCGGAGCGCATTCATCGCGACAGGCACTATCTCGATACCGTCGAGGAGATTTGGCAGGGGCTGAAGCAATATGTGGAATGACCGGCCATGATCTTGTTTGGCTACCGTGTACCAATGATGGCGTCCCTGCTCGTCTGGTGCGTGGTATGGGAAATCGTCGGACGGCTGGACCTCGTCTTTCTGCTGCCGCCGTTTAGCGACGTGCTGGTTGCAGCGGTCAGTCTCGTGCAAACTCCGTCCTGGCAGAGCGCGACAGTTACGACCCTTCGTGCCTTCGCCATGGGCATGGCCCTGTCGATCGTAGTCGGCGTGCCACTGGGCATCTTGGTGGGACGCGTCAAGATCGCCGACGACCTGCTCGGCATGTGGGTCAACATCTTTTCAAGCGCACCGCTCTCGGCGATCGTCCCGGTGCTGATGATCCTGTTCGGCTTCGGCGAGAAAACGATCGTTGCGGCGGTGTTCCTGTTTGCGATCTGGATCATCGTTCTCGACACCCGCGCCGGGGTCCGCCACATCTCGCCGTCGCTGATCGAGATGGCGCGTTCCTATGGCGCCTCGCGCCCGGCACTCTATAGCAAGATCATCCTTTGGGCGGCGCTTCCGGAGATCCTTGCCGGCATCCGCCTCGGCCTCATCCGCGGCGTCAAGGGCGTCGTCATCGGCCAGTTGCTCGTCGCCATCGTCGGCTACGGTGCGCTGTTCGAGACCTTCTCGCGAAATTTCCGTATGGCCGAATTCTGGGCCCTGACCATCATCCTTTTTGCCTTCGCCCTGCTGATCGCCGAACTGATCGAACGGGCCGAAGCCAAAGTCGAATACTATGCAGGAGCAAGACAGTGAACATGCACGGCACGGCCTCAAGCTACGTCATCGAACCGAACGCAGTCCCGAGCATCCCGGTGGCGGGAATCGACAAAATGTTTCCGGTGCACCGGGTCTATTGCGTCGGACGGAACTATGCCGCGCATGCAGTCGAGATGGGACACGACCCCAACAAGGAGCCGCCGTTCTTCTTCCAGAAGAACCCCGACAACCTCGATACATCAGGGGAATTTCCGTATCCTCCGGCCTCCAACGATGTCCATCACGAGATCGAAATGGTCGTGGCGCTGAAGAGCGGCGGCACTGACATCCCGGTCGAAAAGGCTCTGGACTGCGTGTTCGGTTATGGCGTAGGTCTGGACATGACGCGGCGCGACCTGCAAGGGAAGGCGAAGGACATGGGCCGTCCATGGGAGGTCGGCAAGGCCTTCGAGGCATCGGCGCCATGCACGCCATTGGTTCCGGCAAGCTCGATCGGCCATCCAACCCAGGGCGCGATTTGGCTGGAAGTCAATGGCCAGCGAAAGCAGACCGGCGACCTCAACCAGATGATTTGGAAAGTTCCGGAAATGATCAGCTATCTCTCAGGCCTTTTCACGCTAACGCCGGGGGACATCATTCTTTCCGGCACACCGGCAGGCGTCGGGGCAGTTGTTCGCGGCGATGTTCTTCGCGGTCATATCGATGGCGTCGGCGACCTAGAGGTTCGCGTTGTCTGAAGCGGCGTCGACCATTGAACGGCTTGCTGCCGGAGCGGACGATGCGCCGGCGATTTCGGCACCCGACAGGATTACGCTCACCCATGGCGGACTGCGCCGCCTGATCTCTGAAACGGCAGCGCAACTGCACGCGCTGGGCCTAGGCCGCGGCGATCGGGTGGCCATCGTGCTGGCGAACGGGCCGGAGATGGCGACGGCCTTTGTCGCGGTGGCCGCGGCCGCCTCGACCGCGCCGCTCAACCCGGCCTACCGGGCCGACGAGCTCGACTTCCACCTGACCGACATTGGCGCGAAGGCGATCCTCGTTGCCGAGGACGAAAGCGGCCCGGCGATTGCCGTTGCCGAGCGCCTGGGCATAGCGGTGCTCAGGCTCGCAGCACTGCGCCACGCGCCTGCCGGAAGTTTTGTGATCGAGGGCGAACCGATCGGCCCGCCTGCTGCGCCCGAGCTGGCTGAGGACGGCGACATCGCGCTGTTGCTGCACACATCAGGCACCACGTCGCGCCCCAAGCTGGTGCCGCTCAGCCATGCCAATCTCGCCGCCTCGGCCGCTCATATCGGCGCGACGCTCGGTCTGACGGCCGGCGATCGCTGCCTCAACATCATGCCCCTGTTTCACATCCATGGCTTGATCGCGGCCGTGCTGTCCTCGCTCGCCGCCGGCGGCAGCGTGTTCTGCACGCCGGGCTTCAACGCGCTGCGCTTCTTCCATTGGCTTAGCGAGGCGCGGCCGAGCTGGTACACGGCCGTGCCGACCATGCATCAGGCGATCCTGCCGCGCGCGGCGCGCAACGCCGATGCGCTGGCCGCAGCACCTTTACGCTTCATCCGCTCGTCCTCGGCATCGCTGCCGCCGCAAGTGATGGCCGAGCTCGAGGCGACCTTCGGCTGTCCGGTGATCGAATCCTACGGCATGACCGAGGCCGCCCACCAGATGGCCTCGAACCGGTTGCCGCCGGGCCTGCGCAAACCGGGCAGCGTCGGCGCCGCCGCCGGACCGGAAGTGGCGGTGATGGCGCCGGACGGGCAATTGCTGAAGCCCGGTGTGACCGGCGAGATCGTCATTCGCGGGCCTAATGTCACCGCGGGCTACGAGAAGAATCCGGACGCCAATGCCACGGCCTTCGCCCATGGCTGGTTTCATACCGGCGACCAGGGCGTGCTCGACAACGACGGCTATCTGCGCGTCACCGGCCGCCTCAAGGAGATCATCAACCGCGGCGGTGAGAAGATCTCGCCGCTCGAGGTCGACGACGTGCTGATGGATCATCCAGCGGTGGCGCAGGTCGTCACCTTCGCGACGCCACACGACAAGCTCGGCGAGGAGGTCGCGGCTGCGATCGTGCTGCGCGACGGCATGACCGCTACCGAAGGCGATATCCGCAGCTTTGCCGCGACGCGGCTCGCCGACTTCAAAGTGCCGCGCATTGTCCTGATCCTGGACGAAATCCCGAAGGGCGCCACGGGTAAGCTGCAGCGCATCGGTCTCGCGACTAAACTTGGGCTTGCCAAACCCGGTCTGGGATAATGATGCGGATCACCATCTTTGGCGCCGGCGCGATCGGCGGCTATCTCGCGGCAAAACTTGCCATCGCCGGCCGGGTCGATCTGTCGATCGTGGCGCGCGGTGCGCACCTCGACGCGATCAAGGTGACCGGGCTTCGCCTGATCGAAGACGGTCACGAATCCGTCGCCACTGTCAGGGCCGCCGCGCAGGCGCAGGAACTAGGCGTCCAGGACTATGTCGTGCTGGCGCTCAAGGCCCATTCTCTCGCACCGGCGCTCGACCAGATCGCGCCGTTGCTGGGCGAGGCGACGGCCGTCGTCACCATGCAGAATGGCGTGCCGTGGTGGTATTTCCACCAGATCGGCGGGTCGCTCGAAGGCACGCGGTTGCAAGCGGTGGATCCAGGTGGGGTGATCTGGGATCGGATTGGGCCGGATCGCGTCGTCGGTTCGGTCGTTTATCCCGCTGCCGAGGTGGACGCGCCCGGCTTGGTCCGCCATATCGAGGGAAAACGCTTCTCGCTCGGCGAGCCCTCGGGCGAGAAAAGCGAACGTGTCACGCGGCTTGCCGAGGAGATGGTTGCGGCGGGGCTGCAGGCGCCGGTTCGCGACGACATTCGCAGCGAGATTTGGGTGAAGCTCTGGGGCAATCTCTCCTTCAACCCGATTTCCGCGCTGACCGGCAGCACGCTTGCGGCAATCACTGCCGACGAGGCAACCCGCAC
The DNA here is from genome assembly GCF_055811555.1 of Mesorhizobium sp. WSM4813. Lineage (NCBI taxonomy): Bacteria > Pseudomonadati > Pseudomonadota > Alphaproteobacteria > Hyphomicrobiales > Phyllobacteriaceae > Mesorhizobium > Mesorhizobium sp. WSM4813. Next base: position 14,173 of record NZ_JBVVQU010000011.1, on the reverse strand, counting down.
GCTTGCCCGCGCCATGATGCTGGAGGCGCAGGCGATCGGCGAAGGCCTCGGCGTTCGTTTCCCGATATCGGTCGACCGCCGCATCAAGGGCGCCGGCGACGTCGGCAAGCACAAGACCTCGATGCTGCAGGACCTCGAGCGCGGCCGCCCGATGGAGATCGATGCGCTGGTGACGGCGGTTCAGGAACTCGGCCGGCTGACCGGCAAGCCGACGCCCACCATCGACAACGTGCTGGCGCTGGTGCGCCGCCTCGCCATCGAGCGCGGCTGCTATTGATGTAAGACAAAGTTATCAGGCGCTCGCCTTTAGGAGGCGGGCGGAACGCCCTTGTGAAGAAAGAAGCTTCACGGCCTTTTTGTCAAAGGAAATGAAGACTTCTCCGCCTAGCCAGCTACCATCATGGGCAATTACACCATCAGCAAAATCACCACCAGCATCAAGGACCAATAGACCAGCTTCAACCGCCGGCCGGTTGACCACGACATTTTCCGTATTCAGCAAGGCACGGATTGCAGCGGAAATGTCCTCACCAGCAGTCTTATATTGGCGGGCCAAGACCCACGTGAATTCACAGAGGGATTGTAAGCTTACAGCCACGATATCCGCGGTTGCCAGCAACTCGACAGCGGCACTCGCCTGCTTGGCATCGTCCGCCACATAGGCGCGGAGCAGAACATTCGTATCAGCCGTGATCTTCATTCCTTGCCGGCCCCGGCGGCCGCACCAGCCTCGGCAATTGCCTCATTGATTTCCTCAATAGTGAGAACTTGGCCATTCGTCTTCCCTTTCAGGAAGCCATGAAGGTCCCGAAACGATCCCTTCGGCCGCGATGCCTTTAGCTCTGCCCGGCCATCCGGTAGCAAATCCAGTTCAATTTTTTCTCCCGGCTTGATGCCCAGGTGTTGAAGCACATTTTTCCGGAAAGTGACCTGCCCCCGTGCCGTTACGGTCAGTGTCGTCATGGCAGAATCTCCTGATTGGCAATCTGGAATATAATGCAAAGATGCATTACGTTCAAGCGAACCACCTTCCCCGCGGGACCGGCCACCACGATTCTTTAGCGGGCTATGCAAGCGCGAAGCGAGGTCGCCGCCTCATATCGTTCTGACATACGCCGCAAGCTGATCGGCCACGGTGCCCCAGCCGTCGAAAAATCCCATTTCCTCATGGTTATTGCGGGTGGCTTCATCCCGGTGGATGGCGGTCGCGATGTAGCGTGTCGCCTTGCCCTGCGGGTGCAACGATATGACCGCGGTGATGAATGGGTCTCCTGACGGCCGATAGCCCGGCAGCAACGCATCGGTCCATACCAGCCGCTCGTTCGGCACGATGTCGAGGTAGCAGCAGCGGCGATCGTTGACTTCCGTGCCATCAGGCGACTCCATCCTAGTCCTGAACAGGCCGCCGGGCCTGAGGTCGATCTCGCAATCGGTGATGATCCACGGCTTCGGTGTGAACCATTGCTGGACGTGTTCGGGCTTCGTCAAGGCGGTCCAGAGCAGTTCTCGTGGCGCATCGATGACGCGTTCGAGGACGAGATCGAGTTTCGGGTCGGGCTTGAACAGCGGGGTCGAATTCATTTGTCTTTCTCCTTGAGCGTCATGACGTAGGCATCGAACTGGTCGAGGCGGCGTTCCCACAGCGCGCGCTGCTCGGCCAGCCAGTTTTCCGCGAGCTTCAGCGGCTCAGGCGAAAGCCGGTAGGTCCTGACGCGGCCGGCTTTTTCGGAACGCACCAGCCCGCAGCCTTCCAGCACCTTCAGGTGTTCAACGAAGGAGGGCAGGGCCATCTCGAACGGCTGGGCGAGTTCGCTGACCGAGGCGGGGCTTCTGTTCAGCCGCTCGACAACACGGCGGCGCGTTGGATCGGAAAGCGCCCGAAAGATGCCGTCGATCGGCGGGACGCTCGGACTCGCGGTCTGTGGGCTTGCTGCGACGGTCATGTCTTCCTCGCGCCACTGCGCATGATCAAAGTTAGTTTGGAAAAATACTTAGGAAAATTCCTTAGTATTGGCAAGCCCAAAATTCTGAGCATGCCTGCGGGGTCTCTGGCAAAGTCTGAAGGGTGGTTTAGGGTGCCGCCAGATTCGACGACCGATCAGTTCGAGGGGCCAAAATTTTGACCATCACGATGTACGGCATCACCAATTGCGATACGATCAAGAAGGCGCGTGTCTGGCTGGAAAGCCACGACGTCGCCTATCGCTTTCACGACTACAGGATCGAAGGTCTGGAGGCGCATCAGCTCGATGGCTGGTCCCGCAAAGTCGGCTGGGAAATCCTGCTCAACAAGGCGAGCACGACGTTTCGCGAACTGTCGGACAAGGACAAGCTGAGCCTCGGTGAGAAGAAGGCCAAGGCGCTGATGCTGGCCAAACCGACGATGATCAAGCGGCCTGTCCTCGAGCTTGGTGATCGCATCCTCGTCGGCTTCAAGCCTGATGACTACCAGCAGGCGGTGGGCGGGTTGAAGTAGCGGGACGGGACGCTTTTCGCGCTCCAGTTCGAGAGCCTGCTTGCCGCGCCGGTCTCAATTCCGCCAGGCAAATTGGGTCGCGGGGAAGACCTTGGCCTGCCTGGCCGAAAGCGCGTCCCACGCTTCGCGGCAGCTGGGATCCGGTTCGATTGTCTCGGCGATGCTCGTCATGGCATCCGCGGCCTCAGCAAAACTCTCGAACCATCCGATACCGACCGCGGCGCTAATGGCTGCGCCGAGGGAGGAAGCTTCAGCATTGTGACCCTTATGGATCGCGATCCCGGTGGCGTCCGCGATCATCTGTGTCCAAAGTTTGCTGTTGGCGCCGCCGCCGATCGCCACCATTTGCGCGGGCGAAAGACCATGGCTGCGCATCTCTTCGAGAGCCCGGGCGGTTTGCAGCGTCATCGCCTCTAGCCCCGCACGATAAAAATGACCGAGCGTATGGGATGGGTGCATGCCGATGAAGCTGGCGCGTGCGCTCGGATCCCAATGCGGGTCCATGCAACCGACCAGGGTGGTGCCGGCAAGAAGTCCGTCCGAGCCGATCGGGACGGCCGCCGCTTCCCTTTCCAGGCGGTCGAAGATCGCCGGATCAGAGCGCCCGCCGGCAAAATTGTCGACGAACCAGTTGACGAAATAGACACCGGCCCGCTGCACTGCCTCGAGGAAATAGCCATCGCCTGTCGGCGAGGTCATGGTACGCCAGAAGGCGCCGACCACCGGTTCCCGCGACCAGATTCCCGCGATGATCGCAGTTCCAAGATTGAGATAGACGACGCCCTCGCGCATGGCATTGACGCCGAGCCCGGCGCATTGGCCATCGCCGCCGGCGGCAATCACCGGCGTTCCTTCGGCGAGGCCCGTTGCGGCGGCTGCTACAGCATGAACGGTCCCAACCCGCGTGCCGGACCGCACCGCATCGGGAAGTTGCGACGGCTTGATGCCGAGATGATCGAGGATCGGCTGCGACCATGCCTTGCGCGAGATGTCGAACAAACCGAACGGATCGGCGCTTGTCCAGCTCGCACTCGGCGTTCCCGTCAGTTTCAGCGTCAGATAGCCGTGCACGTCGAGGATTTTCTTCGCATGGTCCAAACGTTCCGGCTCGTTCTCGCGCAGCCATTTCAGACGGTAGACCACCGGCGTCACATCGATCGGTTTACCGGTGATCGCGTGCAGCCGCTCTCGACCGATCTCCGCCGCGAAACGGTCGACCAGCCGGGCGGCACGTTCATCGAGCCAGAGGCTCGCGGGTCCGATCGGCTCGCCGGCGCCGTCGATGAGGGCAACGGTCTCGCGCTGGTTGGAGATCGCGATACCCACAATGCGTTTCGCGTCGACCGCGCCGACAAGCTGCCGCAGCGCCGTCGTCGCGGCCCGCCACCAGTCGGTGACCTCCTGCTCGACATAGTCGGGCCTCGGCTTCATCAGATCGAGCGGCGCACGGCCTTCGGCCACGGCTCGTCCGTCCCGGCTCCAGGCAATCGCCTTGCAGGATTGCGTGGAACTGTCGAGGCCGACGACAAGCGGTCCGTCGCTGCTGCCCATGATTGTCCTCCCGAGACGATGAGTTCCACCGAGTGCTGGTTAGTCCAAGTGCCGGTTATTCCAAGAGAGTATTCGCGGTGGCCATGTCGGTGACAAAATGTGTCGCGTATCCGCCGCCGAGCCCAGCCCTGATCGCTCCCATCTTGCGGGCGCCACCGGCGGCGCAGATGCGGACGGGCACCGCTTTCAGTTCGTCGAGCGTGATGCCGACGGTGCGTCCGTCGAGCGGAGTTGCGAAAGGGGCTCCCTGAGCGTCGATGAACCGCCCGATGATGACCCCGAGCGCTCCCTGCTCGATCATGCCGGCAAGTGCGGCGGCATCCGATATCCCGGCTCGGGCATAGGTGCTCTCCGGCCCGATATCGCCGATCCCGAAGATGACCTTGCCGGCCGCACGGATCATCCGGAACTGGTTGACGAGCATCGGCTCCTGCATGAGTTCGTCGTGCAGTTCGTCGGTGGAAACGATCGCCGGGGCAAGCAGGTTTATGCAGCGGGCCCCGAGCCGATTGGCCATCAGCGAGGTGCAGAATTCCGGCGAGAAATCGCTGGTGCCGATCGAGCTTCCCGAGAGCTGGACGACGGTGAGGTTCCGATCATGCCGTAGTCGTGGAATCGAGCGGGCGGCAGCGAGCACCGTTTTTCCCCAGGCAACGCCAATCGTGTCTCCCGGATCGACCATGGACGCGAGCAACCGTCCTGCCGCTTCGCCGATGCGGCGGTCGGCATCATTTGGATCAAGGTCGGGGATCACCGCCGCGCCGCGAAGCCCGTATTTTTCCATCAGACGCCGCGAGGTCAAGGTGCGGGCAAAGGCGTCATGGTCGACCTGCACGGCGACAAGTCCGCTTTCGCGCGCCTCCTGCAGATAGTGCACCACGCTGGCCCTTGAGACGTTCATGACCTTGGCCACATCGCTCTGGTTGAGCTGGTCGACATAGTAGAGCCAGGCAGCCCATGCCACCGCGCTGTCGAATTCGGGCGGCAGTGCCGAGAGCCCGGATGGTCGGACCGCGTCGATGTCGGCATTGGCATTCATGTTCCTTTTTCCGCAGGTTTGCAGAACGAAGTCAAGCGTCGCGGGCGAATGCTTGACAAAAGACAGTGATAGGTGACTATTGTTTTGTAACCGCAACACTCCTGCGCCTCGATTGAGGGTTGCCCCAGAATGAGGACGTCATGACGAATCCGGCAGCCGGATCCTGGACGGCAGTAATCGACGACATTTTGGACGGGCGCTGGACCAACCCGGAAACCGGGAAAAAGGCCGTGGTCCCGTATGAGCGGATTGTCATCGAAGAAAGCCTCGAAGGGCGAGCGGCCGATCTCGTTTCGGAGCTCGATCTGGGTGAGCGGTTCACGGTCGTTGCCGATGCAGCGACCTATGGTGCACTTGGCGAACGCGTTGCGCGCGAACTGAAGACGCTCGGCCCCGTCGATGTCGTGATATTGGATCACCCGCACGCCGACATGGCCAATGTCGAAAGCCTGGCCGTCAAACTCGCCGATGCGGATGCCGTGGTCGCGGTCGGTTCCGGCACGATCAACGATCTCTGCAAGTTCGTCACCGGACGGAATGAACGGCGCTATTGCGTGTTCGGGACGGCCGGTTCGATGAACGGCTACACATCGACGACCGCGTCCATCACACTTGAAAGCGGCCTGAAGGTATCGCTGCCTTCCCACGCGCCATCAGGCTTTTTCGTCGATCTTGGCGTCTCCGCTGCTGCCCCGACCTATCTGTCGGCGGCGGGGTTCGGTGACTGCCTTTGCCGCTCGGTTGCCCAGATCGACTGGTGGATGTCGCACCGTCTGCTTGGCACGGCCTACCATCAGGTTCCGTTTCTCATCCAGGAACAGGATGAAGCGGCGCTCAACGAGCGTGCGGCAAAGCTTGCCGGACACGACATCGAGGCCAATGGCTATCTCTATCGCGTGCTAACGCTCTGCGGCCTCGGCATTTCCTTCACCGGCGTCTCCAATCACGGTTCCATGGGCGAGCATCAGATATCGCACTACATCGACTGCTTCGCCGGCGAGCGTCACCCCGGTACGCTCCACGGCACCCAGGTCGGTGTCGCTTCACTGACCATGGCGCGATTGCAGCAAGCAATGCTTGCAAGCGACAAGCCGCCGGTGGTCAAGGCGACGAAGATCGATCCTGACGACATGGTCCGCCGCATGGGGCCGGCTGTCGCTGCACAATGTCTCGACGAACTGAAGAAGAAGGCCTTCGACGAGACTGGAGCCGCGGCATTCAACGAGCGGCTGCAGGAACTCTGGCCGACGCTCAGGCAGGAGCTCAAGCAATTCATGGTGCCTGTCGACGAAATGCAGCGCCTGCTGAAATCTACCGGCGGGCCAATTTCAGCGGCCGAATTGGGCACGCCGGCCGATTTCTATCGCGAGGCCGTCGTTCATTGCCGGGAGATGCGCAATCGCTTCTCGTTCCTCGACATTGCTGCGGATGCAGGAATGCTCGAGGATTTTGCGCGCGGGGAAGCCTGACAGGATGCGCGACCTCGCCGAATTCGGACCCGAATCTGCATCGCGCATTCGCGGCGTCTTCTGCGATATCGACGACACCTTGACGACCGAGGGGCGTCTTCCGGCCGATGCCTACCGTGCGCTCGAACGCCTGCACGAGGCGGGCCTTGTCGTTGCTCCCATTACCGGGAGACCGGCAGGCTGGTGCGACATGATTGCCCGGTTCTGGCCGGTGACCGGCGTGGTCGGCGAAAATGGCGCTTTTTACTTCGCTTACGATCAGGCAACCCGAAAGATGATCCGGGTTTTCGCGGCGAGCGCTGAGGAACGCCGGGAAAACAGGCGCCGGCTCACCGACCTGGAAAAGCGCATTGTCCAGGAAGTGCCGGGTTCGGCCGTATCCGCCGACCAGCAATATCGCGAAGCCGACCTGGCCATCGACTTTTGCGAAGATGTCCCGGCGCTGCCGATGTCCGATGCCAGGCGCATCAAGCAGATTTTCGAGCAGGCCGGCGCTGTCGCCAAGATTTCGTCGATCCATGTGAATGGCTGGTTTGGCCGATACGACAAGCTGTCGATGACGCGCCGCTTTGCGAGCGAGAGGCTGGGAACCGATCTCGATGCTGAAAGGCAGGCCTATGCATTCGTCGGAGACAGCCCGAACGACGCCCCGATGTTCGGGTTCTTCCCAAACTCGTTCGGGGTCGCGAACGTGATGGATTTCCAGGGACAGATCGACGCCGAACCCGCTTTCGTCGCCAAGTCGCGCGGTGGCCGCGGCTTCGTCGAGATCGCGGAAATGATTCTGGCGAGCCGGAGGTCGGGAGTGGTCTGATCGGTCGGCGCAAAGTGTGCCGGCTGCAAAAGACGCAAAGGATGTTCTGCAGGATGGAACCGAACCAGGGACGGCTTAGGGAAGATTCGATGCCAGTCTGCTTTCAGGGGAAAGCGAGCGCAATGCTCCAGGCAACATCGCACAGCAGCTTCGGCTGCCGCAATGCCGGCCGGTGGATGTCAGAGCGAACTGCCCGTCTCCTGGTCGGTGATGAGGCCGGTGAAGAACCCCTTTTCCAGGAGCTTGGCCATGATGCCGACCTTGTTCTTTCCGCCGGAAACAAGGATGCGTTTGGGAATGTTCAGCGTGTCGCGAGGATAAACCCCGACAATGCGCTCGTTGACGGGGTGGTCGATGAGCTCGGCGTTCCGGTCGAAGAAATAACCGAGAAAGTTCCCGATCGGTTTCATTCTGAGAATATCGTCGAATTCCTCGTCGGTCATATAACCGACGCTCCGAAGCGTCGAGCTGGTTGTGCCGCCGACGCTCATCAGCGCAAGGTCGGCGTTCAGCGCCTTCTGGATAACCTCGCGCGCGCTCGGTTGCTGCAGGATCGTCTCGCGGCTTTCGCGGCTGTCGCAGATGATGGGTCCGGGGAGATAATAGGATTCGGCCTGAGTGCGCTGGGCAAAGACGGCGGCGGCGTCGTATTTGTCGATCGACGACCGGCGCGACAAAGAGCCGAGAAGCGGCACGACGGTAACGTTCCTGAGCGCCACCGGTTCGATGCTGGTGGCGAGCCATCTCATGGTTCGGCCCCACGCCATGGCGATCGTCATGTCGTCCCTGAGCAGCGTCTCGACGGTCTGCGCGGCATAGATGCCGATCACTTCGGAGAGCCCGAGCTCCGACCCGGTATCGTTCGGTGTGATGCTGCATATGTCGAGCCGGTACTTCCGCCTGAGCTGTTCTTCCATTTCGAGCGCCTGGGACGTCCCGGCGTTGATGCGGATCGAGACGATACCGCGCTCCTTGGCCTCGGCCAGCAGCCGGTGGATCTTGGTGCGGTTGATCTGCAGTCGCTCGGCGATGGCCTGCTGCGTTTCGCCCAGCACGAAATATTGATGGGCAACCCGTGCCAGCAGACCGATCGACGTCATGAGGGTCCTCCGCTGCTTGTGGCGCACCCGTCCGAATGCCGCTGTCGCCGGCCAACAAGTGCTTGCCACAGACATGGTGACGATATAGCATTTGAACAAATGCACAAGATATGAACATTTGTGCATCGCAAAACGAAACGGTTCGGGAGGAACGCGTGCGGGTTGCCCAAGCCAGACGTTTCGTCATTTCGGACCACCCGCTGCCCTGGCTGCTGCCACTGGTGGCGATCCTGCTTGTCTTCACCGTCTATCCCCTGATCTACAACATCTGGCTGAGCTTCCATGAGTTCGTCCCGCGCAGGCGTGCGCTCGAATTCGTCGGAACGGAAAACTGGGTGCAGCTCTGGAACGACACGCGGTTCTGGCAGTCGCTCGTCATCACCTTCACCTATTTCGCCATCGCGCTGGTCTGTGAACTGGTGCTCGGCATGGCGATCGCGCTGCTCCTCGACAGCGACGGCTTCGGTTTCGGATTCCTACGTGGCGTCCTGACGATGACGCTCGTCATCCCGCCGGCCATCGTCGGCATGATGTATCTCCTGATGGAGGATCCGCAGTTCGGGGTGATCAGCTACCTCCTGCAGTCGATTGGCCTGCTCAATCCGAACAACCCCATCCTCGCCACCGCGTCGACCGCGCTAGCCGGCGTTCTCGTCGCGGAAATCTGGCAGTGGACGCCGTTCATGGTCCTCATCTTCCTTGCCGGTCTCAGGGCGCTACCGCCGGAGCCTTACGAGGCCGCGATGATCGACGGCGCGTCGTCGTTCCAGATTTTCCGGCGCATCACCCTGCCGATGATGTCGAAGGTGATCGCGATCGCCGTGCTGGTCCGCGGCATCGATCTGTTCCGCGTCTTCGATTACGTCTTCGTCATGACTTCCGGCGGGCCGGGAGCGTCGACCTACTCGCTGTCCCTCTATGCATGGCAGCAGACGTTCAGCTTCGTAAAATGGGGCTATGGAGCCACGCTCAGCCTCGTCACCCTCGTGATCATCCTTGTCATTGCCAACCTCTTCATCCGTATCGCGAAGGTGAGATGGTAAAATGAACGGCTCCTACTCGACGCGCATGCTTCGCACCATCGCCGCCTGGGTTGTGGTCGCAGTCTTCTTCTTTCCGATCTACTACTGGACGTCGGTGGCGTTCAAACACGGCAATGACATCTTCAACCGGCCGCCGAAACTGTTCGCCTTCACGCCGACCTTCGACAATTTCCAGAAGGTGTTCGGGATTTCGCTGGGCAGCGGCGGCATCACCGTGACGCCGGGCGGCGGCAATTTCTACATGGCGCCCCGTGTCTGGGACTCGATCGTGATCGCGACGCTGTCGACCGTGCTCGCCGTCGCCATCGCCACGCTTGCTGCCTATGCCCTGTCGCGCATGAACTTCCGCGGCCGGCACAGTTTTGTCGGATGGGTGTTGTCGACGCGCATGATGCCGCCCGTCGCGGTCGCGGTTCCGATGTTCTTCATCTATAAGAATTTCGGGCTCATCGACACCTATACCGGCATGGTGCTGATCCACGCGCTGATGAACCTGCCGCTCGCCGTCCTCCTGATGAAGAGCTTCTTCGACGACATTCCCTCCGAGATCGACGAGAGCGCGATCGTCGATGGCGCCAGCCGCTTCATGATCTTCCGGCGGATTGTGCTGCCGATGGCCAAGGGCGGCATCGCCGCCACGGCGGTCCTCTGCTTCATCTTCAGCTGGACCGAATTCCTGTTTGCGCTGACCCTGACCACCACGTCGGTCAAGACCGTGCCAGTCGTCTCGTCGACCTTCGTCACCTCGATCGGCACGGCCTGGGGCAACATGGCCGCACTGGGCGCTGCGTCCATCATTCCCGCTTTCATCTTCATTCTGTTGGTTCAAAAGCATCTCGTGCGCGGTCTCACGATGGGATCGTTGAAACAATAGATGGGAGGCTCGAATTCGCAGCCTTGTGGAAATCGCGAATTAAACCGGAGGAGTAGACAATGAAAGACAGCATTAGAAAGGCACATCTTGCCTCTGTCACTGACCGCTTCGTTCGCGGACAGATGGACCGGCGCTCGTTTCTTCGCGCAGCAAGCATTCTCGGCCTCGGCGCCGGCGCGCTCGGCATGGGCTTGGGGCGACGTCCGTTCTATGGCATCAGCCAGGCATCGGCTCAGGAACAGGAGCTAAAGCCCAGCGCCGAAATCACCAAATGGCTCTCGGATGTCGGCAAGCCCTTTGCCGGAACGACGCTGCGTCTCGCCACCGAATCGACGCCGCCGTCGAATGCCATCGCCACGCAGCTCAAGCAGTATTTCGAGGAAGCTACCGGCATCAAGGTGGAGATCGAAGTGCTGCCGCTCGAGCAGGTGCTTCAGAAGCTAACGCTCGACGTAGCCTCGAGCCTCGGCACTTACGATCTCTACTATATCGACCAGAGCTGGGCGGCGAGCTTCAGCCAGGACGTCTTCGATCCGCGCGAGCAGCTCAAGAACGCTGATCTGGCAATGCCGAACTACAACATCGACGACTTCCTGAAGCCGCTCGTCGACGGCATCGCCATGTACGAGGACCGCATGGTCGGCGTACCCTACGACATCCCGATCTTCATCATGCAATACCGCAAAGACGTCTGGGACGAGCTCAAGCTGCCGCCTCCGGCCACGCTGGACGATTTGCTGAAGGCGTCTGCAGCGATCACCGACGCCAAGGGCCCGAACATGTACGGCACCAGCGGCCAGATGAAATCGGGCCATTACAGTCTCGAATGCGATTGGACGGCGTGGCTTTGGGGTCATGGCGGTTCGATTTTCGGCCCCGACGGCAAATTCACCGGCAATGACGAAGCTGGCTTGGCCGCAATGGCCTACTGGGACAAGCTCAAGGCGACGATGCCGCCCGGCGTCGACGGCTGGACATGGGATGGCGAGGGCCAGTCGGTCGGCCAAGGCGTCGCGGCCTCGATGCTGTCCTGGGGCGAATTCTTCCCGTTCTTCGACGATCCCAAAGCCTCCAAAGTCTCCGGTCTGATGGAAGCAATGGTTCCGCCGAAACCTGCCGCCACGCTGCGCACGGTCGAGCAGACCGGATTCGGTGAAATTCCGGGCGTTGGTCACCAGGGCGGTTCTTCGCTCGCGGTGTCGAAATACTCGAAGAGCCCGGACGCTGCCTGGATTTTCATGCAGTGGGCGACCTCAGCCGATACCCAGGCGCTGATCACCGTTCTGGGCGGCGGGACAGGACCGACGCGCACCAGCGTCTATGACGATCCGCGCGTGCTGGCCAATGCGCGTGTCGGCGCCGGCACGACCCGCCATTTGCCGGTCGTGCGCGACACCATCGCCAACTACATGGGATCCGAGCCCGACCTGCCGGCGTGGGCAGAACTCTCGAGCGATATGATCCCGGTTGCACTGGGCAAATACTTCGCCGGCCAGTCGGGCTCGGCCAAGGAGTCGCTCGACGCCCTGAAAACCCAGGTCGACGATCTCGTCGCCAAGGGCTGAGTGTTCCTGGGTGGGGGGCGTGGGGCGCCCCCCCCGGGTTAGGCAAATAACCATAGGTAATAAAAATGGGGGGAAAAAGCAGGGAGGAGGGGAAGGGGGCCGTTTTGGTTTAGGGGAA
>NZ_JBVVQU010000011.1:0-2114 GCF_055811555.1 Mesorhizobium sp. WSM4813 | reverse complement strand
TTTTATCTCCTCTGCCCGTGGCGGCGCGCCCCGGTACGTCCCGTCACCCCACAAAAAAACCCCTTTCCAGCTTTTCTCGGGCCCTTGTTGGTGTGGGGGGGGGGGGGGGGGGCGCCCCCCCCCACCCAGGGTATCGACAATTCCCATGAGGAAAGACAATGGCTGGAAAACAGCTCGTAGCAGTGACAGGAGCCAGTTCTGGTATCGGCGAAGCGGTCGCCAAGGTGTTTTCGCGCGCCGGCCATCCGGTTCTTATGATGGCCCGCCGTCTGGAGCGCATGGAGGCGCTGAACCTACCCGACAGCATGGCCCGGCAGGTCGACGTCCGCGACCGCGCCGCAATCGCAGCCGCGGTGAAGGAGGCGGAAGCCGAATACGGGCCGGTCGACATGCTCTTTGCCAATGCCGGCATCGCGCGTCTTGCCGACATAGGCCGCCAGCCGCCCGAGGAATGGGACGAGATGATCGACATCAACACGAAAGGCGTGCTGAACTCGGTCCACGCCGTGATGTCGGGCATGATGGAGCGCCGTCATGGGACGCTGTTCATGATGAGTTCGATCGCTGGCCGGAAGGTCTATCCCGATCATACCGTTTACTGCGGGACGAAATTCTTCGTTCACGCGGTGTCGGAATCGCTGCGCGACTATCTTTCCGACTATGACGTCCGCGTGGTCGTGCTTTCGCCTGGGGTGATCGAAACCGAAGTTCTGAGCGGCGTCCTCGATCCGCAGACGCTCGCCAACTACAAGGCCAACAAGCTCAAGATCGGCGGCGGGATCGGACCGGAGCACGTCGCTGACCTCATGCTGCACACCTACCAGATGCCACAGAACGCTCTCGTGCAGGAAATCGTCATCACGCCGACCAGGCAGAAATACTGACGACCCGAATCCGGGCTTCTGGAGAGAGAGAATGGCTACCGTAGAATATAGGAACATCGCCAAGAATTTCGGGCATGTCGAGGTGATGAAGGATATCTCCTTCGGCATTGCCGACCGCGAATTCGTCGTGCTTCTTGGGCCGTCGGGCTGCGGAAAGACCACGCTCCTGCGCATGACAGCAGGGCTCGAACGAGTGACCAACGGCGATCTGTTGATTGGCGACAGGCGGGTCAATGACGTCCACCCGCGCGATCGCGACATCGCGATGGTGTTCCAGAATTACGCGCTCTATCCGACGATGAAGGTGTTCGACAATATCGGCTTCAGTCTCGAAGTGGCGAAAGTGCCAAAAGCGGAGATCAGGAAGAAGGTCGAGTGGGCGGCGGAGATCCTGAATCTCACGCCCTACCTCGGGCGATATCCCAAGGAACTGTCGGGTGGCCAGCGCCAGCGCGTCGCCATGGGCCGCGCCATGGTGCGGAATGCCGCCGTGTTCCTCTTCGACGAGCCGCTCTCCAATCTCGACGCGAAGCTGCGCACGCATATGCGCGTGGAAATCCGCCAACTCCACAATCGTCTCGGCACGACCACGATCTACGTCACCCATGACCAGATCGAGGCGATGACGATGGCTGACAAGATCGTGCTGATGCACGCCGGCAGGATCATGCAGATCGGCACGCCCGACGAGGTCTACGAGCGTCCGAACTCGAAATATGTCGCTGATTTCATCGGCTCGCCTTCAATGAATTTCATCGCTGGCGCTGTCGAGACCGCGGGCGGAGCTCCTCGCTTCGTCGCCGAAGGCGTGTCGATCGGCCTCTCACCGGGGATTAAGGCGAAGCCGGGCCAAAGGGTGATCATGGGCGTCCGGCCGCACGATCTCGGCATTTCGGATGCGGGTGAGATCAAGGGCGAGGTCGTGCTGTCCGAAACGACCGGCGCAGATGTTCAGATTCATTTGCGGGTGGCGGGATACGACGCTGTCGCCGTGGTGCCGCGTGACGAGCGCCGCCACGCCGGCGCCGCGATCAACCTTTCGGTACTGCCGGGCAAGGTGCACCTCTTCGATGCGGCCACGGAACTGCGTGTCGCCTGAGATTAGCGATGTAGGCGTGGATGTGACCCGGCAGAGCGCGCCGCCTCAGCCCTTTAGAGCGTTCTGTTTTTAGGTAGACGCATATCCGGCGTTCTTGATGTAGTTGGCGCATTCCGCCGGCGTGTAATGAT
>NZ_JBVVQU010000010.1:73873-140708 GCF_055811555.1 Mesorhizobium sp. WSM4813 | reverse complement strand
CATCGACAACCCGTTCGGCACGGGGTTGTCACCCATGTCTTAGGTACATTCTGTTACCTATGTCTCCGGGCTGGACAAATGAAACAATGGTGAGCGCGCAGGGATTCGAACCCTGGACCTACTGATTAAAAGTCAGTTGCTCTACCGGCTGAGCTACGCGCTCCCGCGGGCTCAGAATGCCGCCCTCGAAATTGCGCGGAACATAGGGAGAGTGCCTCGACCGGTCAACCGGAAAAGTGGGCGCGTAAGCCGGGCTTTTGCGGTCTCGTGACGCCTCGCAAACCGTTTCGATAAGGTCGGAGTGGCTGTCTCGCACAAAACCGAGACGCATTACAAATCAGCAGCTTGCTTTTTTGGGCGGAACAATTGCGCAACCTGCCCGTTTTTGTCGCTACAAGGGACGACGCTTTCAAGGAGAAGATCATGAACAGGATCATGTCGGGCTTGCTGGCGACCGCGCTGTCAGCGTCATTCGCTTTAGCGGAAATCGTGCCCGTCAATGCCCAGCCCATTTACGTGCCCCTAGGTCAGAACGTCTCGTCGGATGTCCAGACCGTCGACCACCGGCGGTGGAGGCGTAATTTCGACGGCGATCGCGATTTCTCCCGTCGCGATTTCTCCCGTCGCGATTTCCGCCGTGAGTTCCGTCGCGATTTCGCCCGTGACGACGGCAGATATTGGCGCGGCCATCGCGGCTATCGCAGTTGGCGTCGCGGATATCGCCGTCACGGCGACTACTGGTTCCCGCTGGCTGCCTTCGCCACTGGGGCGCTGATCACCGGCGCGATCATCAACAATCAGCCCCGCCGGATCTATCGAGGCGATTCGCACGTGGAGTGGTGCTACAGCCGCTACAGATCTTACCGGGCATATGACAACACGTATCAGCCCTACTACGGCCCCCGCCGGCAGTGCATCTCGCCCTATTGATAACCTTGGGCAGAGTTGAATAAGGGTCGTTGAAGAGCCTGCGCCGGCAACGGCGCAGGCTTTTTGTGCGCGAATCTACAGCGTGCTCAGCGTCCTGCGCACCGCATCGCGCCAGCCGGCGAGCTTTGAGGAACGGACCGAGACATTCATATCCGGCTGAAACCGCCGTTCGAGCGCCCAGCTCTTGGCGAATTCCTTTGTCTTCGGCCAGACGCCGGCCTTCGAGCCGGCCAGCCATGCCGCGCCGAGCGCCGTCGTCTCCAGGATAGTCGGACGGTCGACCGGCGCATCGAGGATGTCGGCCAGCCGCTGCAAGGTCCAGTCCGACGCCACCATCCCGCCATCGACCCTGAGAACGGTCTTCGCTGACGCGCCCTTCCAGTCCTTGCGCATTGCGTCGAGCAGGTCGCGCGTCTGGAACGCAACGGATTCGAGTGCGGCGCGGGCAAATTCGGCCGGGCCCGAATTGCGGGTCAGCCCGAAGATGGCGCCGCGCGCCTCGGCGTCCCAATGCGGCGCGCCGAGCCCGACGAAAGCCGGCACCAGATACACTTCTTGAGTTGGGTCGGCGCTCGCCGCCAGCACGCCGCTCTGCTCGGCCCTGCCGATCACCTTGATGCCGTCGCGCAGCCACTGGACGGCAGCACCTGCAATGAAGATCGACCCTTCCAGCGCATAAGTAGTCTTGCCGTTCAGCCTGTAGGCAATGGTGGTCAACAGCCGGTTCTTCGAGCGCACCAGATCGCTGCCGGTGTTGAGCAGCGCGAAGCAGCCGGTGCCATAGGTGGACTTCATCATGCCCGGCTCGAAACAGGCCTGGCCGATGGTCGCCGCGTGCTGGTCGCCAGCCACACCGAGGATCTTTATCTCTGCGCCGAACAGGCTTTTTTCTGTGATTCCATAGTCGTCGGCGCAATCCTTCACCTGCGGCAGCATTCTTCTCGGAATGCCGAGAATGGCCAGAAGCTCGTCGTCCCAGGCATTCTTTTCGATGTTGTAGACCAGCGTTCGCGAGGCGTTGGTGGCATCCGTGGCGTGAACCTTGCCGCCGGTCAGCCGCCAGATCAGAAAGCTGTCGATGGTGCCAGCCAGCAATTCGCCCTTGTCGGCGCGTTTCCTGGCGCCCTTCACCTTATCCAGCATCCAGGCGATCTTGGTGCCGGAGAAATACGGATCGAGCAGCAGGCCGGTCTTTCTGGTGAACTTCTTCTCCAGTCCCTGCTTCTTCAATTTCTGGCACAGCGGCGCGGTGCGGCGGTCCTGCCAGACAATCGCGTTGTGGATCGGCTTGCCGGTCGCCCTGTCCCAGATGACGACGGTCTCGCGCTGGTTGGTGATGCCGATTGCCGCGACATCCGACGCTTCGCGGCCGGCGCTCTTCAGCGCAGCCTTCACCGTCGCCACGACACTCGACCAGATTTCCTCCGGATCGTGCTCGACCCAGCCGGAGGCCGGATAATGCTGGGTAAATTCCTTCTGCCCGCTGCCCACGACCTTCATCCCACGGTCGAACAGGATCGCCCGGCTCGATGTCGTTCCCTGGTCGATTGCTAGGATAAAACCACTCATTCCAATTCCCTCGGCCCCACTCCCTTGGCGCAAACAGGGGAGACGGCAAGATGCCGCCTCCCCCGATTGTTGCGATGCGGGCGCGAACGCCCGGATCGATGCTCAGTTGCTCCAGCTCTTGACCAGCTCGTCGTAGTTGATGGTCTGCGGCTTGTCCTTCTCCGGCTCGATCTTCAGCTGTGGCGCGAGATTGCCCTTGGCGACGGCATCGGCGTTCCACTCCTCCAGGGTCTTTTCCTCGGCGAGTTTCGGTCCGATATCGCCCTGGATGCCGGCGCGCTCGAGGCGCTCAAGCACGTTTTCCTGCTCGGCGCAGAGCGAGTCCATCGCCTCCTGGGCGGTCTTGGCGCCCGACGAGGCGTCGCCGATCGCCTGCCACCAGAGCTGCGCCAGCTTCGGATAGTCAGGAACGTTGGTGCCCGTCGGGGTCCACTGAACGCGGGCCGGCGACCGGTAGAACTCGATCAGGCCGCCGAGCTTCGGCGCGCGTTCGGTAAAGCTCGGATGCTGGAGCGTCGATTCGCGGATGAAGGTCAGGCCGACATGGCTCTTCTTCACGTCCACGGTCTTCGAGGTGACGAACTGCGCATAGAGCCAGGCGGCCTTGGCGCGGTCGTCCGGGGTCGACTTCATCAGCGTCCAGGAACCGGCGTCCTGATAGCCGAGCTTCATGCCGTCCTTCCAGTAGACGCCATGCGGCGAAGGCGCCATACGCCATTTCGGCGTGCCGTCGTCGCTGAGCACCGGGCCCGGCTTAACCATGTCGGCGGTGAAAGCGGTGTACCAGAAGATCTGCTGGGCGATCGCCCCCTGCGCCGGAACAGGACCGGATTCGGAGAAGGTCATGCCCTGGGCTTCCGGCGGCGCGTAGGCCTTCAGCCACTCCAGGTATTTTTCGATCGAATAGACGGCGGCCGGGCCGTTGGTATCGCCGCCGCGCGTCACGCAGGAGCCGACCGGCTGCGACTTCTCGTTGACCTTGATGCCCCACTCATCGACCGGGCGCCCGTTCGGAATACCCTTGTCGCCATTGCCCGCCATCGACAGCCAGGCGTCGGTGAAGCGCCAGCCGAGCGACGGGTCCTTCTTGCCGTAGTCCATGTGGCCATAGACCTTCTTGCCGTCGATCTCGCGGCCGGTGAAGAAGGCGGCAATGTCCTCATAAGCCGACCAGTTAACGGGAACGCCGAGATCGTAGCCGTACTTCGCCTTGAAGTCGGCCTTGTTCTTCTCGTCATTGAACCAGTCGTAGCGGAACCAGTAGAGGTTGGCGAACTGCTGATCGGGAAGCTGGTAGAGCTTGCCGTCCGGCGCCGTGGTGAACGACTTGCCGATGAAATCGTCGATGTCGATGTTCGGGTTGGTGACATCCTTGCCTTCATTGGCCATCCAATCGGTCAGGCTGCGCGCCTGCTGGTAGCGCCAGTGCGTGCCGATCAGGTCGGAGTCATTGATGTAGGCGTCGTAGATATTTTCGCCCGACTGCATCTGCGTCTGCAGCTTCTCGACGACGTCGCCTTCACCGATCAGATCATGAGTGATCTTGATGCCGGTGATGTCGGTAAACGCCTTGGCCAGCGTCTTGGACTCGTATTCGTGGGTGGTGATGGTTTCCGAGACCACCTTGATGTCCATGCCGGCGAAAGGCTTGGCGGCATCGATGAACCACTGCATCTCTGCTTCCTGGCCCGCCCGGTCGAGCGTCGACATGTCCTTGATCTCGGCATCGAGAAACGCCTTGGCTTCGTCCATTCCGGCATAGGCGTTGCCCGCCCCGAGCAACAGGACAAGCGCAGTCGTTGACGTCAGAAATTGCCTTCGCATGTGTTTCCTCCACTGTTCAGTTTTAAGTTCTATCTGGAGCAGCCGTCGAAACGCGGCCGCTCCAACAGTTTCCCCCTCTATACGTAGCGGAACACGCCGATGGCGTAGACCACGGAGAGAGCGAGAGCCCACCACAGGTTGGGTCCGACAAGACCCAGCCAAGCGAGATGGATAAAGGCGCTGCCAAGCAGCGATAGGAAGAGACGGTCGCCGCGCGTCGTCTCGAAGCGTAAGACGCCGATGCGCGGATTGCCGCCCGGCGAGGCGTATTCCCAGACCGCCATGCCGCAGAGCAGCAGGAAGATGGTGCCGAAGAAGGCGGCGGTCGGCCAGGTCCAGGCCATCCAGGAGAAGTTCATAATCATACCCTCCCCAGGGCAAAGCCCTTCGCGATGTAGTTGCGCACGAACCAGATCACGAGCGCGCCCGGTATGATGGTGAGCACGCCGGCTGCGGCCAGCACGCCCCAGTCGAGGCCCGAGGCCGAAACCGTGCGCGTCATGATCGCCGCGATCGGTTTTGCGGCGGTCGTGGTCAGCGTCCGCGCGATCAGCAGCTCCACCCACGAGAACATGAAGCAGAAGAAGGCCGCGACGCCAACTCCGCTGGCGATCAGGGGCATGAATATCCTGAGGAAGAAGCGCGGAAAGGAATAACCGTCGATATAGGCGGTCTCGTCGATTTCCTTCGGCACGCCCGACATGAAGCCTTCAAGAATCCAGACCGCCAGAGGCACGTTGAACAGGCAGTGCGCGAGCGCCACGGCGATGTGCGTGTCGATCAGCCCGAAAGCCGAATAGAGCTGGAAGAACGGCAGCGCGAACACCGCCGGCGGCGCCATGCGGTTGGTGAGCAGCCAGAAGAACAGGTGCTTGTCCCCGAGAAAGCGGTAGCGCGAGAAGGCATAGGCTGCCGGAAGCGCCACGGCGACCGAAATCACCGTGTTCATAACCACATAGATGATGGAGTTGATGTAGCCCCTGTACCAGGACGGATCATTGAAAATGACCGCGTAGTTGGCAAGCGTCGGGTTTCTCGGCCACAGCGAGAAGGCGCCGAGGATCTCCTGGTTGGTCTTGAAGCTCATATTGACCAGCCAGTAGATCGGCAACATCAGGAAGATGATGTAGATCGTCGGCACCAGCCACCAGAACCGCGACTCCTCGCCCCGCCGCCGCATCTTGCGGGCCAGCGCAGCGTTCGCTGTCTGCGCTTCCGCTGTAGCGGGGGTTTGCCGCATCAGCGTTCGTCCGTCGGCCGTAGTTTCCTCGAGGCGCGCCATCTCACCGCTCCGCGTCGTAAGCTGTCATGACGGTGTAGAACACCCAGGACAGGAGCATGATGATCAAGAAATAGACGATCGACATGGCCGCCGCCTCACCGAGGTTGAACTCCCCGATGGCCAGCTTCACCAGATCGATCGACAGGAAAGTGGTGGTGTTGCCAGGCCCGCCGCCGGTGACGACGAACGGCTCGGTGTAGATCATGAAACTATCCATGAAGCGCAGCAGAACCGCGATCAGCAGCACGCGGTTCATCTTCGGCAGTTGGATATAGCGGAAGATCGCCCAGCGCGACGCTCCGTCGATCTTGGCCGCCTGGTAATAGGCGTCGGGGATCGAGACCAATCCTGCGTAGCAGAGCAGGACGACGAGGCTCGTCCAGTGCCAGACGTCCATGACGATGACGGTGACCCAGGCGTCGAACGGGTCGTTGACATAGTTGTAGTTGAAGCCGAGTACCCGCAGCGAATATCCGAGCAGGCCGATATCGACGCGGCCGAACACTTGCCAGATCGTGCCGACGACGTTCCAAGGAATGAGCAGCGGCAGCGCCATCAGCACCAGGCAGACCGGAACGCCCCAGCCCTTCTTCGGCATGTTGAGCGCAATAAAGATGCCGAGCGGAATCTCGATGATGAGGATGATGGCCGAGAAGGCCAGGTTGCGGGCCATCGCCTCCCAAAAACGATCGGAATGCAGGATTTCCTCGAACCATTCCGAGCCCGCCCAGAAGAACACGTTCTTGCCGAAAGTGTCCTGCACCGAATAATTCACGACCGTCATCAGCGGGATGATCGCCGAGAAAGCCACCAGCAACAGCACCGGCAGCACCATGAACCAGGCTTTGTTGTTCCAGGTCCTTTCCATGGTCAGCCTCCCATCTCGACACGCCAGGAATCGGCGTAGAGATTGATGCCGGCCGGGTCGAAAGCGATCTTCGGATCGGCAGGAATGTCCTCGTCCTCGCCGATGATCGCTGCGATGTCGCGGCCTTCGAAACTGGCACGCACCACCTTATGGCGACCGATATCCTCGACCTTGCGGATTGAAACCGGCATGCCGTTAGCGCCAAGCCTGACATATTCGGGGCGGATGCCGAGTTCGATCGCGCCTGCGATTCCAGCCTTTGGCGCGCCCGGTAATTCGATCGTCTGGCTGCCGAGCCGCGCGCTCCTGCCTTCGACCGCGACCGGCATGACGTTCATGCCTGGCGAGCCGATGAAATAGCCGACGAATGTATGCTTGGGACGCTCGAACAGCTCGGCGGGAGAGCCGATCTGCACGATCTCGCCTTCAAACATGACGACGACGTTCTCGGCGAAGGTGAGCGCCTCGGTCTGGTCGTGCGTGACATAGACCATGGTGAAACCGAAGCGCCTGTGCAGCTGCTTCAGCTGCGAGCGCAGCACCCACTTCATGTGCGGGTCGATGACTGTCAGCGGTTCGTCGAATAGGATCGCGTTGACATCGGAGCGCACTAGGCCGCGTCCGAGCGAGATCTTCTGCTTCTGGTCGGCGGTCAGCCCCCTCGCCTTCCTTTTGGCCATATCCGCCAAGCCCGTCATTTCCAGCGTTTCGCGCACCTTTCGGTCGACGTCGGGTTCCGGAACGCCGCGGTTGCGCAGCGGGAAGGCCAGATTGTCGTAGACGGTCATGGTGTCGTATATGACCGGGAACTGGAACACCTGCGCGATATTGCGCTCCTGCGTCGACAGATTGGTCACGTCCTTGCCGTCGAACAGAAGCTCGCCATGCGACGGGTACAACAGGCCGGAAATGATGTTGAGCAGCGTGGTCTTGCCGCAGCCCGACGGTCCGAGCAGCGCATAGGCGCCGCCGTCCTCGAACGCGTGATGCACCTCCTTCAGCGCATAGTCCTTGTCCGACTTCGGATGCGGCCCGTAGGCGTGGCGGATGTGATTGCAGTCGATGCGCGCCATGTGCCCTCCTCCCTCAAGCCGCCAGCATCTGTGGCGGCGCGGCCGAGCGGCCGTTCGCGTCGAAAACCATGATGTGCCGCGGATCGATGAACACCTCGATGGTCTGGTCCGGCTCGAACACCAGGATGCCGTGCTCCAGCATCACCCAGCGGACATCGGCGAAGTCGAGATGCACAAAGCTTTCCGAACCGGTGATCTCGGTGACCGAGACCTTGGCTCTCACCGGAACCGCCGACGGACTCGGCCGGGCAAGAGAGAGATGGTGGGGCTGGAAGCCGATCGTGTAACTCGTATCGGCAATACCGGCGAGTTCAGCCGGCACCGGGAGGTTCACCCCACCATCAAGAAGGAAGCTCGAACCGCTCTTCTTCAGCACGATCGTGTTGAGCGGCGGATCGGCGAATGTCTTGGCCGTGACGAGGTCGTTCGGCCTGCGGAAGACGTCGATCGTCGGGCCGAACTGGGTGATGCGGCCTTCGGAAAGCGTCGCCGTGTTGCCACCGAGCAGCAAGGCTTCGTGCGGCTCCGTCGTGGCGTAGACGAAGATGGTGCCGGTCGCGGCGAATATCTTCGGCAATTCCGCGCGCAACTCCTCGCGCAGCTTGTAGTCGAGGTTGGCGAGCGGCTCGTCGAGCAGCACCAGGCTGGCGTTCTTGACGATCGCACGCGCCAGCGCGGTGCGCTGCTGCTGGCCGCCGGAGAGGCTGAGCGGCGTGCGGTCGAGGAAGGGCGTCAGCTTGAGAAGGGCTGCGGCATTGCGCACCTCCTTGTCGATCTTTGTCCGCTCGGTCCCGGCCACCCTCAGCGGCGAGGCGATGTTCTCGTAAACGGTCATCGCCGGATAGTTGATGAACTGCTGGTAGACCATGGCGACGTTGCGCTTCTGCACCGGGATGCCAGTGACATCCTTGCCATCGAACCAGACCGAACCGGATGTCGGCACATCAAGGCCGGCCATCAGCCGCATCAGGCTGGTCTTGCCGGAGAGCGTCGGTCCGAGAAGGACGTTGAGCGAGCCGTGCTGAAGCGTCAGCGACACGTCGCGTATATGCTCCGTCGCGCCGACCGTCTTCGTCACGTTTCTCAGTTCCAGCATGATGCCTCCTCCCAGGCTTTCTGCATGACTATTCGGCAGCCGCGACATGGCGCCGGCTTATCCCGCGCATGAATTCGTCGAGCGCTGCCGTCTGCTCGCGGCTCAGATGCAGGCCGCGCTTGGTCCTGCGCCACAATACATCTTCGGCCGTCATCGCCCATTCATTTTGAACGAGATAGCGGACCTCGGCCTCGTAGAGATCGGCGCCAAAGTTGCGCCCAAGGTCGGCATTCGACCTGGCGAGGCCCAGCAGCATTCTTACGCGAGTCCCGTAGAGGCGGGTCAGGCGGCGCGCCAGACGAGCGTCGAGGAACGGATAGGCCGCTTTCAATTTCGCCACTTCGGTGTCGAATCCGCTCGCCGGGAAATCGCCGCCCGGAAGCGGCGCGTTTACCGTCCACGGCTTGCCGCGCTTGCCGAGAAACCCCTCGATTTTCTCGAGCATCGATTCCGACAGCCGGCGATAGGTGGTGATCTTGCCGCCGAAAGTGTTGATGATCGGCGCCGTGCCCTCGCCGCCGTCGGTCTTCAGTACATAATCGCGGGTCGCTTCCTGCGCCTTCGAGGCGCCGTCGTCATAAAGCGGGCGCACAGCGGAATAGGTCCAGACGATGTCCGATCGCTTGACCGGTTTCGCGAAATATTCGCTCGCCGCAGCACAGAGATAATCGATCTCGGCATCGCTGATCTTCACGTCATGCGGGTCGCCAGAATAGTCCTGGTCGGTGGTGCCGATCAGCGTGAACTCTTCCTCGTAAGGGATGGCAAAGATGATGCGGCCATCCTTGTTCTGGAAGAAATAGGCGCGCGGATCGTCGAACTTCTTGCCGATGACGATATGGCTACCCTGTACCAGCCGGACATTGTGCACATCGTTCAAGCCGACCGTAGCCGACAGCACGTGGTCGACCCATGGACCGGCAGCGTTGACCAAAAGCCGCGCCTTGACCTCCTCGGTGTCCCCAGTCTGCGTGTTCTCCAGCTTGACCGCCCAAAGCTCGCCTTCACGGCGTGCGCTGATGACTTTCGTGCGGGTTCGAATCGTTGCGCCGCGATCGGCGGCATCGCGGGCGTTCAGGGTTACCAGCCGCGCATCGTTGACCCAGCCGTCGGAATATTCGAAGGCCTTTCGAAACAAGGGCTTCAGCGGCTTGCCGGCTGGGTCCTTTGCCATGTCCAGCGTCTTTGTCGCCGGCAGCAATTTGCGCCCGCCAATGTGGTCGTAAAGGAAAAGGCCGAGCCTGATCAGCCAGGCCGGACGCAGGCCCTTAGCATAAGGCAGCACGAAGCGCATCGGCCAGATGATGTGCGGCGCGTTCTTCCAGAGAATCTCGCGCTCCATCAGCGCTTCGCGCACCAGGCGGAACTCGTAGAACTCGAGATAGCGCAAGCCACCATGGATCAGTTTGGTCGAGCCGGAGGAGGTTCCGCTGGCCAGATCGTCCATTTCGGCGAGGAAGACTGAGAAGCCGCGCCCAACCGCATCGCGGGCGATGCCGCAGCCGTTGATACCGCCACCGATGACGAAGATGTCATGGGTCGGGGGTGCGTCCACAATAGTCCTCCCGGATTTCGCATTGCAGCATTTTTAGGTTTTTACGAAACCGTAGCGGGATTATTTCGAAATGGGAACGAATGTCAAACGAAATATAAACAGCCGCAGTTGCCGCAACGGCAACCCTCTAGGAGAGCGATGTTTCGATCAGTTGAACCTCTGCTTCCTGGCAGATCTTGCGCACCGAAAGGATGTCACAACGGTCGGTGATGAAGGTGTTGACCTGCGACAGATGGCCGATGCGGACCGGCGCCGTACGCTCGAATTTTGTCTGGTCAGAAACGAGGATGACATGCCGAGCATTGGCGATGATCGCCTGCGCCACCTTCACTTCACGAAAATCGAAATCGAGCAACGCACCGTCATGGTCGATCGCCGAGGCGCCGATCACCGCGTAGTCGACCTTGAACTGCCTGATGAAATCGACCGCCGCCTCGCCGACCACGCCGCCATCGGAACCGCGCACGACGCCGCCGGCAATCACCACCTCGATCGAAGGATATATACGCATCCTATTGGCAACATTGATGTTATTGGTGATAACCATCAAGCCGGTATGATCGAGGAGCGCCTTGCTGACCGATTCCGTCGTGGTGCCGATATTGATGAACAGCGATGCATTGTCCGGGATCAGCCTGGCTGCTGCGCGACCGATCGCCTCCTTCTCCTCGGCGGCGATCTTGCGCCTCGCTTCATACTCCATGTTCTCGATGCCGGACGGAAACAGCGCCCCGCCATGGATACGGGAAAGCAGCCGCTGGTCGCACAAATCGTTAAGGTCCTTGCGGATGGTCTGCGGCGTCACGTTGAAATGCGTCGCCAGATCGTCGACCAGCACACGGCCATTGTCCTTGGCCATCTGGATGATTTCGGAATGACGCGGCGACAGATACATTGGGGCCCTCCCGTTTTCGTTTTTCTTGTCTATAGCGGAAAACGAAAGTGATGAAAAGGCATAAGCCGGTTAGCGAAATTACATGTGTCCAAAGACAAACCTCGACGCAACTTTGCCGATCAATCTCAGGCCAGCCCGCGCGCGATTTCGGTGATGACCTCGAAAGCGGTGTCGACATCCGCCGCCGTCGTCTCGAACTGACCGACCTGAAAGCGGATCGCGACCTGCCCATCCACACGTGTCTGCGTCAGGTAGATGCGGCCATCGTCGTTGATCGCGTTGACCAGCCGCAGATTGTGCTCGTCCGAATCGACACCGGCCGCGGCCAGATGCCGGAACGAAAACAGCGACAGCATCGGTTCCGTGACGATCTCGAAATCCGGTTCCCGGGCCAGCCGCTCGGCCAAGCCTTCGCTCCAGGCGATATGGCTGCGGATCATGGTCCGCAGATTTTCCAGTCCGTGGGCGCGCAGCAGGAACCACAGTTTCAGTGCGCGAAAGCGCCGCCCGAGCGGCACCGACCATTCGGAATAGTTGACGATGCCGTCGCGCCCGTGTGTTTTCAAGTAATCCGGCTTGATGGCGAGCGTCCGCACCAGGTCTTCCGGCCGGCGGATGAACTGCATCGAGCAGTCGAACTGCGCGCCCAGCCATTTATGCGGGTTGAAGACGATGGAATCCGCCTGCTCCACGCCCGCCCAGAAATGCCGGTATTCCGGACAGATCATCGCCGAACCGGCCCAGGCGGCGTCGACATGCAGATAGAGCCCGTACCGCTTTGCCACAGCGGCGACGCCGGCGATATCATCGGTGCCGCCGGTGCTGGTGCCGCCGACACATGCGATGATGCCGGCCGGCAGCATGCCGGCATGCCGGTCGGCGACGATCGCCGCTTCGAGGGCTGTGACATCCATGGCGCGAAGGCGGCCGGCAACCGGAATACGCACGAGATTGTCCTCTCCAATGCCCGAGACCCAGATCGCCCGGTCGATGGAAGTATGGACCTGGTCGGAAGAATAGATGCGCAGTATCGGCTGGCCTTGCAGGCCCTTCTTGTTGCCCTGCCAGTCGAGCGCGCGCTCGCGCATGGTCAGAACGGCGGCAAGCGTCGCCGACGATGCCGAATCCTGCATGACGCCGGAAAACCCTTCCGGCAGGCCAAGCGCCTGACGCATCCAGTCGACGACGCGCGTCTCAAGTTCGGTCGCTGCCGGCGAGGTCTGCCAGAGCATGCATTGCGCGGCCATCACCGAGACCAGATATTCGGCCACCACCGAGACCGGTGCCGCGTTGGCCGGGAAATAGGCGAAGAAGCGGGGATGCTGCCAATGCGTCATGCCCGGCAGGATTTTTTGCTCGAAATCGGCGAAGATTGCCTGCATCGTTTCGCCTTCTTCCGGCGGCGTGACATCGATGCTTCTAGAGATTTCGCCCGGTTCGACAAGCGGCCGCACCGGCCTTTCGCGAAGTGTGCTCCTGTAGTCGGCACCCCATTCGGCCGCGTACAGCGACCATTCCCTGAATTCGTCGCTATTCATTATTCCTCTCCGTCGCATCGAGCCCAGCAATCAAAGAGCACGAACAACGGAGGCTTTCATTCGGGAAAATCAGGCAGGCTCGCAAAAGCGGTCTTCAGCGCGTTTGACCAGCCGTCCGAGATGGTGCGGTAGTATTGATCGTCCTGGGCTATCCGCTTCTTCAGGCTGACTTTGAAGGCATCCTTTTCGTAGAACAGCAGGTCGAGCGGCAGACCAACCGACAGGTTCGATTTCAGCGTCGAGTCGAACGACACCAGCAGCAGTTTCACCGTCTCGGCGAAACTCATCGTCTTTTCGTAGGCGCGGATGATGATCGGCTTGCCGTATTTGGTCTCGCCGATCTGGAAAAAAGGTGTGTCGTCGGTCGATTCGATGAAATTGCCTTCCGGATAGATCATGAACAGCCGCGGCGCGCTGCCCTTGATCTGGCCGCCGAGGATAAAGGAGGCATTGAAATAGGAATCCGCCTTTTCGCCCGCTGGTGACGAACTGGCAATGACTTCCTTGACGGTGTCGCCGACCATCCGCACCGTCTGGTACATAGACGGCGTTTCAAGCAGCGTCGCGTGGCGATCGGCCACCGCCTTGGTGCGTTCGTCGAGCAAACTGACGACGGCCTGCGTCGTCGCCAGATTGCCGGCCGACATCAGCACAATGACGCGCTCGCCCGGTTCTTCCCAGACATGCATCTTCTTGAAGGTCGA
Source organism: Mesorhizobium sp. WSM4813 (assembly GCF_055811555.1). NCBI lineage: Bacteria > Pseudomonadati > Pseudomonadota > Alphaproteobacteria > Hyphomicrobiales > Phyllobacteriaceae > Mesorhizobium > Mesorhizobium sp. WSM4813. Next base: position 127,374 of record NZ_JBVVQU010000010.1, on the reverse strand, counting down.
GATCGAATCCATGCCGGCATTGGTGCGCGTGTCCGACATGAACACGAGCCCGCGATCGATCTTCAGGCCGACGCAATAGGTCATCGAATCTCTTTGGCAGCAAATCTTGCCGGGGATTACTGCTCCACGGTGACGGTGACCGCAAGCTGTTCTTCCGCTTGTCCCAGCCGAATCCCTGATACGGGCGTGGCGTCGCGGTAATCACGGCCGGTCGCCACCTTTACATAGCGTTCGTCGGGCGAAATACCGTTGGCGACGTCGAACGCGACCCAACCGAGGCCCCCAACATGCGCCTCGGCCCATGCATGGCTTGCCGCCTGCTCGATCGTCGCATCCATCATCAAATAGCCGCTGACGTAGCGGGCCGGAAACCCCATAGCGCGCGCGGCAGCGGCAAAGATGTGGCTGTGATCTTGGCAGACGCCGGTTTTGAGCGCCAGCGCTTCCTCGGCCGGGGTCGCCGCGCTGGTGGTGCCCGGCGTATAGGCGATGCGCTCGCCGATCACGGCCATCAGCCGATGCAATCTTTCAATATCGGTCCCCTCGCCAACCGATGCCGCGAGTTCGCGAACGCCGATGCCGATGGTCGTCAAGGGCGTCTCATCACAAAACAGCCAGAGCGGCGCGAAACCCTGATGTGGGCCGGAGACGCCTGATGTGTCGCGTGTCACCACCTCGCCTGATGCCTCGACAGTGATGAAATCGCGCTCGCCTTCGACGCTTAACAGCCGCGTGTCGTTGCCGAAATGGTCCGTGAAACGCACTTCCTCGCGTGCCCCTTCGATCTTCAGTGCCCAGGACAAAACGGTCTGCGTCGATCCGCTGACCGGAAGCAGCCGCAGCCGCTGCAACAGATAGTGCACCGGCGTATCGTATCGGTATTCGGTCCGGTGGGTGATCTTCAGCCGCATTGCTCTCGTCCCCTGAACATGATCTTTTCCGGAAACCGGCTTTCACGTTCCGGGATCATACTCAATAAAACCTGTAGTCCTGCGCGATCTCGTCGCCGAGCCTGGTGTTGTCGCGAATGAAATTGGCCAGGAATTCATGCAGGCCGGCGTCGAATATGTCCTTGATCGAGCCGGCCGCCAGCATCGCCTGGGTCTTGCCGGCTGTCACATGACAGGCATGGCGCTCGCCATAATCGTCGCCCAGGAATCGGAGATGCTCCGTCAGGAAACGATAGCAGAAGGTCAGCGAGCGCGGCATGCGAACGTTGAGGATCAGATAGTCGGCAATGTTGCTCGGCTTGTAGTCGGCCTCGTAGACCCAGCGATAGGAGCGGTGCGCCGACACCGAACGCAGGATCGATTCCCACTGGTAATTGTCGAGCGTCGAGCCGACCCACGAGATCGACGGCAACAGCACGTAGTATTTCACGTCCAGGATGCGTGCCGTGTTGTCGGCGCGTTCGACATAGGTGCCGAGCTGCGAGAAATCGAAGATCTCGTTGCGCAGCATAGTGCCGTAGAACGAACCGCGGATCAGCGCCGTTTCGCGCTTGATCGCGTCGAGCACGCTGGGCAGATCGCGTTCGTCGATCGGCTTGGCCAGCATGCGCTTCAGCGACATCCAGGCCTCGTTGATGCTTTCCCAGGTTTCGCGCGTCAGGGCGGTGCGCACCATACGGGCGTTGTTGCGGGCCGTCTCGATCGACGCCATGGTGCTCGACGGGTTCGATGTGTCGCGCAGCAGAAAATCCGCGACGTTGGCGGCGGTATAGTCGGGATATTTCTGCGTGAAGGCAGCGTCCGAACCGGCGCTGAGCAGCACCGAATTCCACTCCTCAGAAGCGTTCTGGGTACGGGTCAGCGCCATGCGCAGCCCGGCATCGACCAGCCGTGCCATGTTTTCTGCCCGCTCTATGTAGCGGTTCATCCAGTAGAGCCCGTTGGCGGTGCGGCCTAAAAGCATCAAAAAACCTTCAAATGAAAATTAATCATCCAGCACCCACGTATCCTTGGTGCCGCCGCCCTGCGAGGAGTTGACCACCAGCGAGCCTTCCTTCAGCGCCACGCGCGTCAGCCCGCCCGGCACGATCTGGATGCGATCGGATACCAGCACGTAGGGCCTGAGATCGACATGGCGCGGCGCCAGCCCTTTATCGGTCAGGATCGGACAGGTCGACAGCGCCAGTGTCGGCTGGGCGATGTAGTTCGATGGCTTCGCCGCGAGTTTCTTGGAAAAATCCTCGCATTCCTTCTTGGTCGCCGCCGGCCCGACCAGCATGCCGTAGCCGCCGGACCCGTGCACCTCCTTCACCACCAGCTCGTCGATATGTTCGAGCACGTATTTCAGGCTGTCCGGCTCCGAGCAGCGCCAGGTCGGGATGTTACCGAGGATCGCCTTGCGGCCGGTGTAGAATTCGACGATCTCGGGCATATAGGAATAGATCGCCTTGTCGTCGGCAATGCCGGTTCCCGGCGCATTGGCGATGGTGATGTTGCCGGCGCGGTAGACATCCATGATGCCCGGCACGCCAAGTGCCGAGTCCGGACGGAAGGTCAGCGGATCGAGGAAAGAATCGTCCACCCTTCGATAAAGCACGTCGATCTGCTTGTAGCCTTCGGTCGTGCGCATAGCGACGTGGCCATCGACGACGCGCAGATCCTGCCCCTCGACAAGCTGCACGCCCATCTGGTCGGCAAGGAACGCATGTTCGAAATAGGCGGAGTTGAAGCTGCCCGGCGTCAGCACGGCGATGGTCGGCGCGCCCTTGGTGCTTTGCGGCCGCACCGCCGCCAGCGACTGGCGCAAGAGCTGCGGATAGTTTTCCACCGGCCGCACCTTGATCTGCTGGAACAGCTCGGGAAAGAGCTGCATCATCGTCTCGCGGTTCTCCAGCATGTAGGAAACGCCGGACGGCGTGCGCGCATTGTCCTCCAGCACGTAGAACTCGTTCTCGCTGATGCGCACGATATCGACGCCGATGATATGGGTGTAGACGCCCGCCGGCGGCCGCACTCCGATCATCTCCGGCAGGAATGCCTCGTTCTTGGCGATCAATTCCCTAGGGACGCGCCCGGCGCGCAAGATCTCCTGGCGGTGGTAGATATCGTCGAGGAACGCGTTCAGCGCCTGGACGCGCTGCTCGATGCCTTGCGTCAGCCGTCGCCATTCGTTGCCGGAAATGATGCGCGGAACGATATCGAAGGGAATCAGGCGTTCGGAGGCTTCCTGCTCGCCATAGACGGCAAAGGTGATACCGGTCTTGCGAAAGACGCGTTCGGCGTCCTGCATCTTTTCAGTAAGCCTGGCCGGATCCTGCTCCTTCAGCCAGCGATCGTAAGCCGAATACGGTTTTCTCAATCCGGAGATTTCCGGAAGCATTTCGTCGAACGCTGCCAATCGCATACTCCCCTGTGAGGCCATTTCACTGGCGTCACCGCAGAAAATCAAGCGCAATCGGTGATTTGGAGGATGCCGGCGATCAGTATGTCGCGACCTGCCTAAAATTAGGGCAGCGCCGATATAGCTGGGTCAGGCTTTGCCTCGTGCCCGGGCAGGCGGCCGGCGCCGCTCAGAACGCGCGGAAGGTGACGACCGTAAACGTGTCCTTGATGCCGGGAAGAATCTGCACCTTCTCGTTGACGAAGTGGCCGATGTCTTCCTCGTCATCGACATAGAATTTGGCAAGCAGATCGTAGTTGCCGGCTGTCGAGTAGATTTCCGAAGCGATCTCTGCATCGGCCAATGCGCCGGCAACGTCATAGGCCCTGCCCAGATCGCACTTTATCTGCACGAAAAATGCCTTCATTGCCTGGTCCTGCTCAAGCTTGCACGCATACGCGGCCCTTGTGGCAGACTGCCGCCCGGCTTTCAAGCATCAGGACGGCGCTCAGGCAGAACCCGCCCTTAAGGAAGCTTAAGTGCAGCCAAACGGCGAATGTTCGCGGGCGCTGATACCGTTGCCAAGCGTATGCGATGTCTGCGCATCCGCTTCGCTGAGCATCTGAGCGCTCGGTCACATCGCTGGAATATCGCCGCTCGCCCAGCTCTCGGAAATTTCCGCCGCCCGCGCCTCGAAGGCGGCGGCCTCAATGGCGGCACGAATGTCCTGCATCAGCCTCTGGTAGTAGGAGAGATTGTTCCAGGTCAGAAGCATCGCGCCCAGCGCCTCTTGCGAGCGGACCAGATGGTGCAGATAGGCGCGTGAATAATCTCTGGCCGCCGGGCAGTCGCTCTCCTCGTCCAGCGGGCGCGGATCGTCGGCATGGCGGGCGTTGCGCAGATTGACCTTGCCGCGCCGTGTATAGGCGAGGCCATGGCGACCGGCGCGCGTCGGCATCACGCAGTCGAACATATCGATGCCGCGCGCCACCGATTTCAATATGTCGTCAGGCGTGCCGACACCCATCAGATAGCGCGGCCTGTCCGCCGGCAGCTCCGGGCAGGTGATGTCGAGCATTTCGAGCATCACCGCTTGCGGCTCGCCGACCGCCAGCCCGCCGATCGCGTAGCCCTTGAGGTCCATCGCTTTCAGCGCCTGCGCCGAGCGCAGCCGCAGAGCCGGTATGTCGCCGCCCTGAACGATGCCGAACATCGCCTTGCCCTGCTGGTCGCCGAACGCGGTCTTGCAACGCTCGGCCCAGCGCAGCGACAGCTCCATCGCCCGCTCGATCTCCTTCTCCATGGCCGGCAGCGCGGTGCATTCATCGAGTTGCATTTGGATGTCGGAATCGAGCAGCCCTTGGATTTCGATCGAGCGCTCGGGCGACATCTCATAGGCGGCGCCATCGATATGTGAGCGAAAGGTGACGCCCTTTTCGGTCAGTTTCCTCAGCTTTGACAACGACATTACCTGGAAGCCGCCGCTGTCGGTCAGGATCGGGTGCGGCCAGCGGGCGAATTCATGCAGACCGCCAAGCCGCGCCACACGTTCGGCGCCGGGCCGCAGCATCAGATGGTAGGTATTGCCCAGGATGATGTCCGAGCCGACGCCGCGCACCTGATCCATATACATGGTCTTGACCGTGCCGCCGGTGCCGACCGGCATGAAGGCCGGCGTGCGGATTTCTCCGCGCGGCATGGTGATCGCGCCGCGCCGCGCCTTGCCATCGGTCGCCAGCACCTTGAAGGTGAACGCCTTAGTCATTGAATTCCTTGTTCTATACCAGGCGCGCGTCCATCGTTCTCCTCCTTGAACAGCAGACTTGCATCTCCGTAGGAGTAGAACCTGTAGCGGTTCTCGATGGCATGCGCATAGGCCGCACGCATTGTTTCCAGACCGCAAAACGCCGAAACCAGCATGAACAGCGTCGAGCGCGGCAGATGGAAATTGGTCATCAGCATGTCGGCGGCTTTGAAACGGTACCCCGGCGTGATGAAGATATCGGTCGGACCCGACCATCCGGCCAATGTGCCGTCCTCCCGCGAAGCGCTTTCCAGCAGGCGCAGCGACGTCGTACCGACGGCGATGATGCGCCCGCCACGCGCCTTCGCCGCGTTCAGCGCTTCGGCGGTTTCCGGGCCGACCGAACCGATCTCGGCATGCATCTTGTGGTCGGCGGTGTCGTCGACTTTCACCGGCAGGAACGTGCCGGCGCCGACATGCAAGGTGACGAAGCGCCGTTCGATGCCTTTGGCATCGAGTGCGGCGAAAAGCTCGGGCGTGAAATGCAGGCCGGCCGTAGGTGCCGCCACAGCCCCCTCCTCCCTGGCATAGATGGTCTGGTAGTCACTGCGGTCGCGTTCGTCGTCGTCGCGCTTCGAAGCGATGTAAGGCGGCAGCGGAATGTGGCCGACGGCGTGCAGCGCCTCGTCGAGAAACGGACCTGACAGATCAAAGCCGAGCAAAGCCTCGCCGGCCTCGCCCTTCTCGATCACCGTGGCATCGAGCTGGCCGAGAAAGCAGGAATTGGCGTCATGGCCGAAATGGACGCGGTCACCGGCGGCGATGCGCTTGCCCGGCCGCATGAAAGCCAGCCAGCGATCGCGAGCCACCCGCATGTGCAGCGTGGCTTCGACTTGCGCCGCCGCTTCGCCGCGCCGCCTGATGCCTTTCAACTGTGCCGGAATGACCTTGGTGTCGTTGAAGACCAGCACGTCTCCGGCCTCGAGCAGGGACGGCAGCTCGCGAACCGTCCGGTCCTCGAGCCCCTCACCCGGCCTGACAACCAGCATTTTGGCGCTGTCGCGCGGGTCGGCCGGTCGAAGCGCAATGCGCTCCTCCGGCAGATCAAAGTCGAAAAGGTCGACGCGCAAGGAAATCCCGCCTCAAGGTTCCGGGCAGGTCACCGCCCAGGCGCCAACACCGTCGATGCTCAGCGTGCCGCCCATTGCGAAATTGGACTGTTCGCTGGCCTTGATCAGTCGCAATTTGGCGACGATCGAGTTGATGCCCTCATCGGTGAGATCGATCGCCATGTGCTGGTCGTCCTCGAATGCCTGTCCGACGATGACTTTCGTCGAGCCCGGCTGACCGTCGGTGGTCCAGTTCCTGCCGCCGGCATCAAGCCATACACGCGCAACCGCGATGACGGCAGTGTGCCCCATCAGGACGTCGATCGATGCCGAGTCGCCTTCAGCGCTGCAAACGATCGATTCCGTCGCCAGCGCCGGAGTGGCCGCCGCGACAAGCATCAGAGTGATCGCCGCGACAGCCCGGTAGGTCATTTCACGTCGGCCGCGACCTTCAGCGACACGATCTTGTCGGGATCCGGCACCGGCTCGCCGCGCTTGATCTTGTCGACATTGTCCATGCCTTCGATAACCTGGCCCCAGACCGTGTATTGGCGGTTAAGGAAGGCGGCGTCGTCGAAGCAGATGAAGAACTGCGAGTTGGCCGAGTTCGGGTTCTGCGAGCGCGCCATCGAGCAAGTGCCGCGGCCGTGATTGGCGTTCGAGAACTCCGCCTTCAGGTCGGGCTTGTCGGAGCCGCCCGTGCCGGCGCGCGCCGGTGCGAAAGAGGGCTTGGCGGAATTGCCGAATTTCACGTCGCCGGTCTGCGCCATGAACCCCTCGATGACGCGATGGAACACCACGCCGTCATAAGCGCCTTCGCGCGCCAGTTCCTTGATGCGGCCGACATGGCCAGGCGCCAGATCGGGAAACAGTTCGATGACGACCTTGCCCTTGGTCGTTTCCATGATGAGCGCGTTCTCGCGGTCCTTGATCTCGGCCATGTCAGAATATCCTTTGAAACAAATGGGTTTACTTGCCGTCGGCGGCGATGCGCACCTTGATCATGCGATCGGGATCGGCGACAACCCCGTTCTGCGCCGCGTCGCCTTTCCTAATCTGATCCACCAACTCCATGCCTTTCTCGACATTACCGACGATGGTGTACTGGCCATCGAGCGGCGGCGCCGGCGCAAACATGATGAAGAACTGCGAATTGGCGGAATCCGGGTCCTGCGAGCGCGCCATCCCGACGACGCCGCGTTCGTAGCGCTCGGTCTTCGAGAATTCGGCCGGCAAATCGGGAAGATCGGAACCACCGGTGCCGACAGCGTCGGCGCTGAAGCCGTTCTTCATGTTGCCGAACTTCACGTCGCCGGTCTGCGCCATGAAGCCGTCGATGACACGGTGGAAAGCGACGTTGTCGTAAGCGCCCTGCCGCACCAGCTTTTTGATCTGCTCGACATGCTTCGGCGCGAGATCAGGCCTGAGCGCGATGGTCACGTCGCCGCCCTTCAGCGTAATGATCATGGTGTTTTCCGGATCGGCGGCGAACGCCGAAACGGATGCGGTCAGAAGACCGAAAACAACGGCAAAGCAGATGGCGAGCCTTTTGAGCTGCATGGATCTTTCTCCGAAAACCTTTGTTTCACGCATGTCGTTGCCCCAAAACCGGGTTTCACTTTTGGGCGACATGCGTCATTTCGCGAATTTGGCGGTGAGCGCGCCGGCCACGGCCGCCGGCACGAAGGGGCGGATGTCGCCTCCCATCGAGGCTATCTGGCGGACAAGTGTGGCGGTAATGGTTCGCACCGAAGGGCTGGCGGGCAGAAAAACCGTCTGCAGTTCCGGGGCCATGGTCTCGTTCATGCCGGCCATCTGCATCTCGTAGTCGAGATCGGTGCCGTCGCGCAGGCCACGGATCATGATCGAGGCGCCCTGCTTCCTGGCCGCGTCGATAACCAGCCCGTCGAAGGCGACGACCTTGATGCGGGCGCCGTCGCGGCCAAATTCGGCCTTCGTCGCTGCTTCGATGAGGCCGACCCGTTCCTCGAAGGAAAACAGCGGCTTCTTGCCGGGATGGATGCCGATCGCCGCATAGACAGTGTCCGCCACGGCCAGCGACGCCTTCAGCACGTCGAGATGGCCGTTGGTCGGCGGGTCGAAGGAGCCGGCATAGAGGGCGATGCGTTCGGTCATGGCAGGTGCTTCTAGCGAGCCTCTCTCGCAAAGGCAAATCCGATCAGCGAGCCGCCAATGCCAAAACAGGACTTCAAAGCGCATCGGCTGAGCCACGTTAATCGCGATGCGCTTTTGGTGAACCTTTTTGGCCGAGATGAACGACCAATGGAATGGGCCGATCACGAACGCTTCACGCAGCGTTCATTAGATTGCAGCTTCAGAAGATGAAACCAAAATCCCATTCAGTCGTTGCTGGGAGGTAGGAGAACACGCACATGCTGATCTACATGCTCGCCACTGCAATGACCGTCGCCATGCTGATCGCCACCGTATTCGGGCTGCATCAGGAAGCAGAGCGCGTCCGCGCCAAGTCCAATGCCAAGCGGTTTGAAGGCTTCGGTATCCGCAAGCCTTATCGCCACTTCTGAGCCGGCCGCTATCTGTTGACGGCGCCGGCCCATCGGGCCGGCATTGCCAATCAAGCCTACTCGGCGTTATTCTCCGGGCCAACGCCTCCACTACCGGTATCCAGAGTTGCGTCGCCCTCGACACTCTCTTCGGCTTCTTCGTCCGATTGCGGTTCCGATATCCGCTCCACCGAAACGACCTTCTCGCCGTCAGCCGTGTTGAAGATGGTCACGCCCTTGGTGGCGCGGCTGGCGAAACGAATGCCGTTGACCGGCACTCGGATAACGGTGCCGCCATCCGAGACAAGCATGATCTGGTCGTCATTGCCGACCGGGAAAGTCGCCACCAGACGGCCGATCTCAGCCACTTTCGACACGTCGGTGGCGCGGATGCCCTTGCCGCCGCGCCCTGTGAGGCGGAAATCATAGGAAGACGAACGCTTGCCGTAGCCATATTCCGTCACCGTCAGCACGAACTGCTCGTGTGCCTTGAGGAATTCGTAGCGCTCGTCGGAAAGCTCCGTCTCCTCGCCGACCTCCTCATTGGTCAGTTGGATGTCTTCGTCCTCGCCCACCGCAATGCCGGCGGCGAGCCGCCGTTCGGCCGCCACGCGCTTGAGATAAGCGGCGCGTTCGGCCGGCGGCGCATCGACATGTTCGATCACCGCCATCGAGATCACCCGGTCGGTGGCAGCCATGGCGATGCCGCGCACGCCGACCGAATTGCGGCTCTGGAAGACGCGCACGTCGCTGACCGAAAAGCGGATGCACTGGCCGGAGCTTGCGGTCAGAAGCACGTCGTCATTATCGGTGCAGGTCTCGACGCCGAGGATCTCGTCGCCCTCCTCTTCCAGCTTCATGGCGATCTTGCCGTTGCGGTTGACCTGGACGAAGTCCGACAGCTTGTTGCGGCGCACCGTGCCGCGCGTCGTCGCAAACATCACGTCGAGCTCGCCCCAATTGGTCTCGTCCTCAGGCAGAGGCATGATGGTGGTGATGCGTTCGCCTTGCTCAAGCGGCAGCATGTTGATCAGCGCCTTGCCGCGCGACTGCGGATTGCCGATCGGCAGGCGCCAGACCTTTTCCTTGTAGACGATGCCACGCGAGGAGAAGAACAGCACCGGCGTGTGCGTGTTGGCAACGAACAGCCGGGTGACGAAATCCTCTTCCTTGGTCGACATACCGGAGCGGCCCTTGCCGCCGCGGCGCTGCGCCCGGTAGAGCGATAGCGGCACGCGCTTGATGTAGCCGGAATGGCTGACCGTCACGACCATGTCCTCGCGCTGGATCAGGTCCTCGTCTTCCATGTCGGCCCCGCCCTCGGAGAGTTCGGTGCGGCGCGGCGTGCCGAACTCGTCGCGCACGGCGGCAAGCTCGTCCTTGACGATCTGCTGAATGCGGGCCCGCGACGACAGGATGTCCAGGTAATCCTTGATCTCGTCGCCGATCGTGTTCAACTCGTCGGCGATCTCGTCGCGGCCGAGCGCAGTCAGCCGCTGCAGGCGCAGTTCGAGGATGGCGCGGGCCTGTTCCTCGGACAGATTGTAGGTGCCGTCCTCATTGATGCGGTGGCGCGGATCGTCGATCAGCAGGATCAGCGATTCGACGTCGCCCGAGGGCCAGCGCCGCTCCATCAACTGCTCGCGCGCCGTCTGCGGGTCCGGCGCGCTGCGGATCAGCTTGATGACCTCGTCGATGTTGGCGACGGCAATGGCAAGGCCAACCAGCACATGGGCGCGGTCGCGCGCCTTGCGCAGTAGGAACTTCGTGCGCCGGCTGATCACGTCCTCGCGGAAGGCGACGAACGCCTTCAGCATGTCGGTCAGCGTCAGCAATTCCGGCTTGCCGCCGTTCAGCGCCACCATATTGGCGCCGAACGACGTCTGCAGCGGCGTGAAACGGTAGAGCTGGTTGAGGATGACGTCGGCGACCGCGTCGCGCTTCAGTTCGATGACGACGCGGTAACCCTGGCGGTCGCTCTCGTCGCGGATGTCGGAAATGCCGTCGATGCGCTTGTCGCGCACCAGCTCCGCCATCTTCTCGATCATCGATGACTTGTTCACCTGGTAGGGAACCTCGGTGATGACGATCGATTCACGGTCGTTGCCGCGCGCCTCGACGTTGACGCGGCCGCGCATGACGATGGAACCGCGGCCGGTCGAATAGGCGCTGTAGATGCCGGAGCGACCGAGCACGATGCCGCCGGTCGGAAAATCCGGCCCCGGAATGATCTCCATCAGCGCCGGCAGATCGATCGCCGGATTGTCGATGAGGGCAATGGCGCCGTTGCAGACTTCGCCCAGATTGTGCGGCGGGATGTTGGTGGCCATGCCGACGGCGATGCCGCCGGAGCCGTTGACCAACAGGTTCGGAAAGCGCGCCGGCAGGACTTTCGGTTCGCTGCCGGACGCATCATAAGTGTCCTGGAAATCGACGGTGTCCTTGTCGATGTCTTCCAGCAGCTCATGCGCGACCTTGGTCAGGCGCGATTCGGTGTAACGCATCGCCGCTGGCGGATCACCGTCGATCGAGCCGAAATTGCCCTGCCCGTCAATCAGCGGCACGCGCAGCGACCAATCCTGCGCCATGCGCACCAAGGCGTCGTAGATCGAGGCGTCGCCATGGGGATGGTATTTACCCATCACGTCGGCGACCGGGCGCGCCGACTTCACATATTTGCGGTTCCAGTGGTAGCCGCTCTCATGCGCGGCATAGAGGATGCGGCGATGCACCGGCTTCAGCCCATCGCGCACGTCGGGCAGCGCACGGCTGACGATCACGCTCATTGCGTAATCGAGATAGGAGCGCTGCATCTCCTCGATGATGGATATCGGCTCGATGCCGGTGGGGCCGCCGTCGGCGCCGCGCGGTGTCTTCTGGTCGGTCAAATCAGGTCACAATCTAATCGGGAATCACTCGGTGCTTATATAGGAAGCCGGGTCGAAACTCCAACGTCCGCGGCAGTTTTCCAGTGTCGATTTTTGTGGTGATATCAAAAGGATATCACTGATTGCGACGATATGGCCGAGGCGCTTTTCATGGCCGCCGGGCAAAGCTCATTGTCAGGCAATTTGCTTCACAAAGCCGGAACGGCAGATGTGTCCGGCGCTTTATCGCCTCGCTGCCGGAGCCGATAGGCGCCGGGCGTCTCCCCCATCACGCGCCGGAAACGGCGGTTGAAGGTCGACAAATCGTTGAACCCTGCCTCGAAGGCTATCGTCGAGATCGCCTCGTCCGACATGCGAAGTCGCACCGCCGCCCTGTGCAGCCGGGTTTTCAGCAGGAACTGGTAGGGCGTCATGCCCGCGACGTGTCGGAACGTGCGCAGGAAATGATACGGGCTGGTCGCCGTCTCGCTTGCAAGCGAAGCAAGCGAGACGGGCCGATCGGCATCCAGCTCAATGCGCCGTACCGCCTCCGCGACACGTTTCTCGTCGCGGCGGCTCGGCACACGGGCAGCGGGCGTGACGCCAGAGGCGACGGCGGCGCCGGCAATCCGCAGAGCGAGTTCCTCGAATGCCTCGATATCGGCCATCTCGCGCGCGGCTTCCGCCTCGGCCAGCAGCGGCGCCAGCGCCGGCAACGGCGGCAGCCGCGGCGTCTCGAAGGCCAGCGTCTTGGCGCCCGGCGTTTCGGCGACGATCTGTTCCATGTAGGCCGGCCCGAAATGGAAGGAGAGGCAACGGTCGCCGGCGCCATGCTCGTGCCCACACTCGTAGCATGTGCCAGGGTTGCCGAGCAGGAGCGCGCCAGGCGTCAGCATCGCCGTGCCCTGGCGTGCGCGGTAGCGGAAGGTGCCGTTGGTCACCATGGCGACGCAGAAGTTGCGATGCTCTTCCTCGAACGGGCGTTCAGCGACGCCGGCAGTGCAGACCACGTCCGACACCTGCCAGCCTTTTCCGGACGCCAGTGTATGCACGCTCGTCGTCATGGCCGAAACATAGCAATTTTTCCCAAGCGCAAGAAGCCTGCCAAGGCCTATTCCTCCCATTCTCCTGACAAGATGGGGCTCCTGACAAGAAGAGACCGCAACCATGTTCAATTCATCCTCTTTTGCCGAAGCCCTGCACAGCGATGGGCCAGCCGCGAACCTTGCCGAGAAACTGGATCTTTACGGCCGCTTCGTCGGCGGCTGGATATTCGACGCCACGCGCCATCTCGAAGACGGGCAGGTGCTGACCGGGCGCGGCGAGGTGCACTTCGGCTGGGTGCTCGAAGGCCGGGCAATCCAGGACGTATGGATCCTGCCCGCGCGCGACGCCGGTCCCTCACCCTCCCTCGGCAAATGGACTTTCTATGGCACGACATTGCGTGTCTATGACCCGGGAGTCGACGCCTGGCATATTTTCTGGAGCGATCCGCGCACCCAATATTACAGCCGGCAGCTCGGCCGCGCCGTGGGCGACACCATCGTCCAGCAAGGCGCTGACGGCAGCGGCGCTTCGGTGCGCTGGAGCTTTTCCCGGATTACCGAAAACTCCTTCCGCTGGCTGGGCGAACGCTCGCAGGACCACGGCGCGACCTGGCGGCTCGAAGTCGAGTTCCTGGCGCGGCGAACCGTCAGCACCTGACCTGCACGGTTTCCCCTGACGCTGCTTTGCTCTACCAATGCAGGGGTCTCGGGCACGGCCCGGCGGGGAGGGTCAGAGATGCCGAGCTTCGACAGCCTGTTCAATGCCTTCGTCACCATTCTCGTGACCATCGACCCGCCTGGCCTGGCGCCGCTCTTCCTCGCCGTGACACGCGGCATGAACCGCGAGGAGCGCAACCAGGTCTCCGTCCGCGCCTCGATCATCGCTTTCCTGGTGATGGCGCTATTTGCAATCGCCGGCGCATCGATCCTGTCGGTATTCGGCATCACGCTGCCGGCGTTCCGCGTCGCCGGCGGGTTCCTGCTGTTCTTCATCGCCTTCGAAATGGTGTTCGAGCGCCGGCAGGACCGCAAGGAGAAGATCGGCGACGTCGCCATCACCAAGGACATGATCCACAACATCGCGGCCTTTCCGCTGGCGATCCCGCTGATCGCCGGTCCGGGAGCGATTTCAGCGACCGTGCTGCTCTCCGGCTCGTTTCCAGGTTTTGGCGCGCAGGCAGCCCTTGTCGGCATCATCGCGATCTGCCTTGTGATTACTTACCTGGTGTTCGTGCTGGCCGAGCGCATCGACCGTATCCTTGGCCAGACCGGCCGCTCGATCCTGACACGGCTGCTCGGCGTCATCCTGGCGGCGCTCGCCGTGCAATTCGTCGCCGATGGCATCAAGGCGCTGATGGCGGCATGACAATGAAAGCGGCCTCGCGCTTGATTGCCGAGGCCGTCATTTTCATCGTCCATCTCGCGCGACGAGCCGCCGCCACTGGACGCCATCCTACTTAGCCGTGGTGTCGATGACTTCGAAGTCGTGGGTGATCTCGGCGGTCTTGGCCATCATTGCCGAGGCCGAGCAGTATTTTTCGATCGACAGGTCGATCGCCCGTTTCACCTTGTCGGGCGAAAGCGCGCGGCCCTTGACGATGAAATGCATATGGATGCGGGTGAACACCCGCGGCTCCTTCTCCGCCCGGTCGGCGTCGAGTTCGACCACGCAGTCTTCGACCGCCTGCCGGCCCTTTTCGAGGATGTGGACGACGTCATAGGCGGAGCAGCCGCCAGTGCCGAGCAGCACCAGTTCCATCGGGCTCGGCCCCGGCGTCCTGCCTTCCGGCCCGAACGCGGTCCCCAGCACCACCTTGTGACCGCTGCCGGACTCGCCGACGAAAGTGCGCTCCTCGACCCATTTGATCCGTGCTTTCACCTGATCCGTCCTTTCACCGTGCACCGCTCAAACGCACAACGTCCCGAAGACAGATCTTCGGGACGCCAATGCGTGGCCTCAAATAGCTGGCGTTGTCAGCTCGCACAGAGCCGTTCGTTCCGAGCGATCAGAATGGAATTTCGTCATCCAGTTCGCGCGACGAACCGCCGCCACCACCGCCCTTGTTGCCACCGCCGCCGCGATTGAGACTCTCGCCCGGACCGGACTGGCCAAAATCGGAACCGCGGCTGCTGCCGCCACCGGCATAGCTGCCGACCTGACCGCCCTCGCCTTGCCCGCGTGCGTCGAGCATCTGCAGCTCGCCACGAAACTTCTGCAGCACGATTTCGGTCGTGTAGCGGTCATTGCCGGTCTGGTCCTGCCATTTGCGCGTCTGCAACTGGCCCTCGACATAAACCTTCGCACCCTTCTTCAGATACTGCTCGGCGACCTTGGCGAGCTGGTCGTTGAAGATGACGACATTGTGCCACTCGGTCTTTTCCTTGCGCTCGCCGGAAGTTTTGTCGCGCCAGCTTTCCGACGTGGCGACGCGGATGTTGACGACCGGCTCACCCGAATTCAAACGGCGGATTTCCGGGTCCGCTCCGAGATTGCCCACCAGAATGACCTTGTTGACGCTACCCGCCATGATACTTCTCCGCGCTCATCCGTAACAAAATGTCTGTCGCTCACCTTATAGACTGCGGACACTCCCCGCCTGCCGCGGCTGCCTTTTCCCACAAGGTTTTTTGTTCTCTTTTCGTTCTAGGCCCAATCAGTTCCTACTGTCAAGGAATGTCAGCAATCGATGGGGTCCGCAGTGCCATTCCATACGGGCACGAAAACAGTGCTTGCCAAATCAATAAGTGTAGACTTATGCTTTTGTCATGATCGAAGCAGAGATTTTTCGAGCGCTTTCCGACCCGACGCGCCGCGCCGTCTACGAACGGCTCGCCGCTGGCGAGATGACGGTGTCGGAACTGCGCATCGGCATGACCGTGTCGCAGCCGGCCGTGTCCCAACATCTCGCCGTGCTGCGCGGCGCCGGCCTGGTGGTCGAGCGGCGAGCTGGCCGCAACGCCTATTATCGCGCCGATCCGCAAGGGCTTGACCCTCTGCTCGGCTGGATCGAGCGCTACCGTGCGTTCTGGCCCGAGCGTATCGAGAGACTCAAGGCGGTTTTGAAGGACATGGATCAATGACGGCAAAACAGCATTCAGACATGGCGGCAGACCCGATCGAGTTCGAGTGCGAGCTTCCAGACCCACCGGAAAAAGTGTGGCGGGCGCTGACGGTGCCGGACCTGCTCGCGGCCTGGATGATGCCCAACGACATAAAACCTGAAATCGGCGGCCGCTTTGCCTTTGCTAAGTCTGATGCGCAGATCGAGTGCGAAATCCTCGACGCCGAGCCCGAACGCCTGCTGCGTTATTCATGGCGGGAGCGGCCGGCGCCTGGCAACGCGGATCCGCTGGACAACCCGATGGATAGCATTGTCACCTTCACGCTCGACCGCACCGTGTCGGGCGGCACGCATCTGCGCATCGTCCACGGCGGATTTGCGCGAGTAGCTACGCCTGCGGTTGCAGGCGCCGGTTGCCGGCTCTCGCTCAACGCACACGGCCACAGACAGATCATAGCCGCAAACACGCCTCGCCTCTTCCTGCGCGCGGCCTGAGCGGCACAACGGAGAAAAGCGATGAGCGGTTTTGCCAACCTGGTGCCGATGGTGATCGAGCAGTCGAGCCGCGGCGAACGCGCCTTCGACATTTTTTCGCGGCTGCTGCGCGAGCGCATCGTCTTCATCAACGGTTCGATCGACGACAATGTGTCGGCGCTGGTCTGTGCCCAGCTTCTGTCGCTGGAATCCGACAATCCCGATAAGGAGATTTCGCTCTACATCAACTCGCCGGGCGGCGTGGTGACCAGCGGTTTCGCCATCTACGACACGATGCAGTATATAAGCAGTCCGGTATCGACCGTCTGCATGGGCTTTGCCGCCTCGATGGCCTCGTTCCTGCTGATGGCGGGCACGCCGGGCCGGCGCATCGCGCTGCCCAACACCAGCATCCTGCTGCACCAGCCGTCAGGCGGTTTCCAGGGCCAGGCCTCCGACATCCAGCGCCACGCCGAAGGTATCCTCAGGACCAAGCGGCGCATGACCGAGCTTTACGCGCACCACTGCGGTCGCACGTTCGAAGAGGTCGAACGCACGCTCGACCGCGACCATTTCATGACCGCCGAGGAGGCAAAAACCTGGGGGCTTGTCGATCATGTTTTTGACACCCGTAAGAGGGCGGCGTGAAAGGGCAGCCGGCCGTCAGCATTGGCCACGAGAGTTTTTTGCCCGTTTTACCGAGCCGATCTGGCTTCGGGCGCTACGGCGATACGGTCCCTCGATGTTCGACAAGTATTCCCGCATGCGTTTTAACAGACTGATCATTGGTGTTACTGTCGCCGCCGTGATGTCCAGCGCGGCGTTCGCCGAAGACAGTTCAACGCCTTCGCAGAACGGCACGCTGCCCAGCGTGGCTGGCGACTCTCGCGTCGCCAAGCCGGTTCCCGAACCGGACGATGCCGTGCCCAGCAACGGCCAGTTCAAGATCGGCGATACCGATGTCAGGATTTCCGGCAGCATAACTTTTGATGTCGGCGCCGGCACGATCAATGCCCCCGGCGGTAGGACAGGTCCACCGGCCTTCATCGTTGCCACAAATCTCAAGGCACTCGTGCGCTTGCCATCTGAAATGAACAGCCCCGCCGTTGCTTCCGCAAACGGTCGGGGCTTTTTTTGGATCTAAAATCCAAACTTGCCGGGAGTACACTGCCGGCTTTTGATTTCGGATGCTTCGCGGCGTTCAACCGACGATCCGACTAGTAGTCTCTGATTTTAATGGGATCGGCAGGTCACGGTTTGTCGGGCGGCGCAAACGCCTGGCCCTGGCACTTATGCCTGCCGCGGCTCCAGCGACACGTGGACCCTCAAGGGACTGTCCGGTGGAGTCATTCCTCTGCTCTCCTTTTCTGTCCATTGCGACTGGCGTCGTCCGAAGCACATATCGCAAAAGCCCGCGGCGTCTCGCAGGCCACCTTGGGTGGCGAGGCCATCGAGGGACGGCCGGCTTCGGTGACGTTTGGAGTCTGCCCCCCTGAGGCTGAGACGTCAACCGTTGGATAGCCGATTACAAAAAATGTGATCGCTTGTGTGGCGAATCCGAAATTTGCATCCGTTTTGAGCAGCGCCGCGGCGGCCGTGGATTACATAGACGCTTTTGTCAGGAGCGTGTTCGGTCTTTGTTCTTTGCGCTTGCTCGCCCGCGCGAAAGACGGTTAAAGGCTTTGGTCGAGAGTTGTGGCGTCTCTCGAAAAGGTGACGAAATTACCTACATAGGGGATGGCCGGGACAACCTGCCATCCCATGAGATTCCAGATCTGAGGCGGCGACCGGCGATGGCCGACCATAAATATCTTTCCATTCGCGGGGCGCGCGAACACAATCTGAAGAATGTCGATCTCGACCTGCCGCGAGACAGCCTGATCGTCATGACCGGCCTGTCGGGGTCCGGCAAGTCGTCGCTCGCCTTCGACACCATCTATGCCGAGGGCCAGCGCCGCTATGTCGAGAGCCTGTCGGCCTATGCGCGGCAATTCCTCGAAATGATGCAGAAGCCTGACGTCGACCAGATCGACGGGTTATCGCCGGCCATCTCAATCGAGCAGAAGACCACGTCGAAAAACCCGCGCTCGACGGTCGGCACCGTTACCGAAATCTACGACTACATGCGGCTGCTGTTCGCGCGCGTCGGCATCCCTTATTCGCCGGCAACCGGCCTGCCGATCGAGAGCCAGACCGTGTCGCAGATGGTCGACCGCGTGCTGGCGGTCGAGGAAGGCACACGGCTGTTCATCCTGGCGCCGATGGTGCGCGGCCGCAAAGGCGAGTACCGCAAGGAATTGCTGGAGCTGCAGAAAAAGGGCTTCCAGCGCGTCAAGGTCGACGGTGTCTTTTACGAAATCGCCGACGTGCCGGCGCTGGACAAGAAGTACAAGCATGACCTTGACGTCGTCGTCGACCGCATCGTCGTTCGCGGCGATCTGGCGACGCGGCTTGCCGATTCCATCGAAACCGCGCTGAAGCTTGCCGACGGGCTGGCGGTGGCCGAATTCGCCGACCGGCCACTTGACGCCAGCCAGACCGGCGAGGATTCGGTCAACAAGTCGAAGAACGAGACGCATGAGCGCATCCTGTTCTCGGAAAAGTTCGCCTGCCCGGTGTCCGGCTTCACCATTCCCGAGATCGAGCCGCGGCTGTTCTCCTTCAACAACCCGTTCGGCGCCTGCCCGACCTGCGACGGCCTCGGCAGCCAGCGCGCCATCGACGCCAGCTTGATCGTGCCCGACGACAACCTGTCGCTGCGTGCCGGCGCCGTCAGCCCATGGGCGAAATCGACCTCCCCTTATTACGTGCAGACGCTTGAGGCGCTGGGCAAGGCCTACGGGTTCAAGCTCGGCGACAAGTTCCGGGATCTGACCGAGGAGGCAAAGCAAGCCATCCTGCATGGCACCGGCGAGCGCGAGGTCACTTTCCAGTACGATGACGGGCTGCGTTCCTACAAGACGACGAAGACCTTCGAAGGGGTCATTCCCAATCTCGAACGGCGCTGGAAGGAGACCGAATCCGCCTGGATGCGCGAGGAGATCGAGCGCTTCATGTCGGCCACGCCTTGCCCGGCATGCCGCGGCTACCGGCTGAAGCCGGAATCGCTTGCGGTGAAGATTGCCGGCAAGCACATCGGCGAGGTCACCGAGCTGTCGATCCGCAAGGCCGACCAATGGTTCACCGAGCTGCCCGCTTCGCTCAGCGACAAGCAGAACGAGATCGCGGTGCGTGTGCTCAAGGAAATCCGCGAGCGGCTGCGCTTCCTCAACGACGTCGGGCTCGACTATCTGACGCTGTCGCGCAATTCCGGCACGCTGTCGGGCGGCGAGAGCCAGCGCATCCGCCTGGCCTCGCAGATCGGCTCCGGCCTGACCGGCGTGCTCTATGTGCTGGACGAGCCGTCGATAGGCCTGCACCAGCGCGACAATGCGCGCCTGCTCGACACCCTCAAGCATCTGCGCGACATCGGCAACACGGTGATCGTCGTCGAGCATGACGAGGACGCCATCCTGCATGCCGACTACGTCGTCGATATCGGCCCGGCCGCGGGCATCCATGGCGGCCACATCATCGCCCAGGGAACGCCGCAGCAGATCATGGCGAGCCCCGCCTCGATCACCGGCAAATATCTGTCCGGCGAGCTCGAAGTGGCGACGCCGGCCGTGCGGCGCGAGGCCAAGAAGAACCGGCGCCTGAAGATCGTCGGCGCGCGCGGCAACAATCTGAAGAACGTTACCGCCGAAATCCCGCTCGGCACCTTCACCGCCGTCACCGGCGTGTCCGGCGGCGGCAAGTCGACCTTCCTGATCGAAACCTTGTTCAAAGCAGCGTCGCGCCGGATCATGGGTTCGCGCGAGCATCCGGCTGATCATGACCGCATCGAGGGCCTCGAGTTCCTCGACAAGGTCATCGATATCGACCAGTCGCCGATCGGAAGGACGCCGCGCTCCAATCCCGCCACCTACACCGGCGCCTTTACGCCGATTCGCGACTGGTTCGCCGGCCTGCCGGAGTCGAAGGCGCGTGGCTATCAGCCGGGTCGCTTCTCGTTCAACGTCAAGGGTGGCCGCTGCGAAGCCTGCCAGGGCGACGGCGTCATCAAGATCGAGATGCACTTCCTGCCCGACGTCTACGTCACCTGCGACGTCTGTCATGGCAAGCGCTACAATCGCGAAACGCTTGACGTCTTGTTCAAGGGCAAGTCGATTGCCGACGTGCTCGACATGACCGTCGAGGAAGGCGTCGATTTCTTCGCCGCCGTGCCCGGCGTGCGCGACAAGCTGGAGACGCTGAAGCAGGTCGGCCTCGGCTACATCCATGTCGGCCAGCAGGCGACGACGCTGTCGGGAGGCGAGGCGCAGCGTATCAAGCTGGCCAAGGAACTGTCGCGCAAGGCGACCGGCAAGACGCTGTACATCCTCGACGAGCCGACCACCGGCCTGCATTTCCACGATGTCGCCAAGCTGCTCGAAGTGCTGCACGAGCTGGTCGACCAGGGCAACACAGTGGTCGTCATCGAGCACAATCTCGAGGTGATAAAAACCGCCGACTGGGTGCTCGATCTCGGTCCCGAGGGTGGCGACGGCGGCGGCGAGCTGGTGGCGTCCGGCACGCCGGAGGATATCGTCCGCGAGAAGCGCAGCTATACAGGCCAGTTCCTGCGGGAATTGCTGGAGCGGCGGCCCGGAGGCAAGCGCGAAGCGGCGGAGTGAATGAGGACTGGCTGGCGTTTGGAAGAACCTTCAAATGAAGATCAGAAGAGCGCTTGCTGATGATGTTGACGCTGTCGTCTCGCTGACCGACGCTGCCTATGCGCCCTACACAGCCTTGTTCGGGGCGCCGCCGATCCCGGTCACCGAAGACTATGCGCCGCGGATCGGACGCGGCGAGGTCTGGCTGCTGGAAAGCAGCGGCGAGCCGGCCGGCCTGATCGTTCTCGAACGGCATCCGGACCATACGATGATCTTCAGTGTCGCCGTCGCGCCTGGCTTTCAGGGCAAGGGGTTCGGCATAGCGCTGCTCGACTGGGCCGAGCAACAGACCCGCCTGTGGATCTTGCCTGAACTCCGACTCTACACCAATTCCAGAATGGAACGGAACGTTTCGTTGTATAAGGCCTACGGCTTTCGCGAAACGGGTCGCCGGCCCAATCCATATCGGCCAGGATGGATGGTCGTCGACATGGCCAAAGCCGTCGAGACGATCGCCATCGCCTGATCCTTTTCAGCAAACGGGAGGACGACAGTGACTCAATCAGGAACAATTCGCGCCGGCATGGGCGGCTGGACCTTCGAGCCGTGGGACACGTCCTTCTATCCGGACAAGCTGTCCAAGGCGAAGCAGCTGCACTACGCAACCCGGCAGGTGCCGAGCATCGAGGTCAACGGCACTTATTATTCGAGTTTCAAGGAGCCGACCTTCGTCAAATGGGCAAACGAGGCGCCGGACGGCTTCGTCTATTCGTTGAAAGGCAACCGCTTCGTCACCAACCGCCGCGTGCTCGGCGAGGCCGGCGAATCGATGATGCGCTTCCTGGGATCGGGCGTCGCCGCACTCGGCGATAAGCTCGGGCCGATTCTGTGGCAGTTCGCGCCAACCAAAAAATTCGACCCGGACGATTTCGAGGCCTTCCTCAAGCTTTTGCCCGAAAAGCAGGACGGCGTCGCGCTGCGCCATGCGGTGGAGGTGCGCAACGACAGTTTCGTCGTGCCGGAATTCGCCGCCCTGGCGCGCAAATACAAGGTGGCGATCGTCTACGCCGACCACGCCAAATATCCTGGGATCGCCGACGTCACTGGGGATTTGATCTATGCGCGGCTGCAGACAGGCAGCGACGACAATCCCGACTGCTACACGCCAAAGGCGCTCGACGAATGGGCGGCGCGGGCGAAAACCTGGGCGGAAGGCAAGGCGCCGGCCGACCTGCCGCGCACCGATCCCTCAACCGACGCGCCGGTCAAACCGCGTGACGTGTTCGTCTACTTCATCACGGAGGGCAAGGTCCGCGCGCCGTTCGGCGCCATGGCGCTGATGAAGCGCGTCACCGGCTGACGGCCTCGAATTGTGACATCTTCATTACCATCGTAACCTTATCGATACCTCCTTGCTGCATGAATCCGCGGAGCTAGGGCAGCCGCGGGTTAGGGCATGTCGCTCGACTACCACTCACTTCTGCTGGCTGTCGGTTTTTCCGCCGCCTGCCTGAGCCTGACGTTGTTCGGCATCTGGCTGACCGCGCGAACCGAAAAGTTCCTGCTGACTTGGTCGATCAGCGCGCTGTTGATCGTCGGCGATGTTGTTATCTACGAGGACTATATCGAGACGCCCGGACGCATCCTCGGCATCGCAACATTCACCCTGCTCCTGGTTGGGTTCTCGACCATGCTGGGCGCCGCCTACCAGTTCAGATCAGGCCGGTCGCCGATCCCGCTGACGGTGCTCGGCAGCTGCATCTCGCTTGCCCTGGCGCTGCCGCCGATGGCGCTCGGCTATGACGGGCTCGGCTTCATGTTCGAAAATCTCCTTGCCGCCCTGGTTCTGTTTGCAACGGCCTATCAATATTGGATCGGGCGCAGCGAAGCCCCTGTCCCGATCATCGGCCTCGCCGTGCTCTACTCGACCACCGGCATTTCGTTTGTGCTGTGTACGATGGCGCTTGCATGGGATGGGAAGCTGGTCCTCGGACATGCGCCGAGCAACTGGGCCGAGGATCTGAGCCTCGTCGTCGTCATCGCCAGCATGACCGGCATCGGCGCCCTTTCGCTGGCACTCAACCAGGGCCGTCTGGCCCGACATCACCATCTGGCTGCGCTGACCGATCCGCTGACCGGCCTGCTCAATCGCCGCGCGCTGTTCGACCTCAATGGCGGCGCGCCGATCGGGGCTTTCACGGCGGTGGTCGTGTTCGACCTCGATGGCTTCAAGGCCATCAATGACGAGTTCGGCCACGCCACGGGCGATCAGGTGCTGAAGGTGTTCGCCAAGGAACTCGTCGAGAACCTTCGCCCGACCGATGTCGCCGCGCGCATGGGCGGAGAGGAATTCGCGCTGGTTCTGCAGCGGATCCTGCCCGAAGCGGTGGAGTTCACCGCCGAGCGTATACGCACCGCCTTCGCCGCGCGTATCATCGAGACCGAAACCCGTCACCTGACATGTACGGTCAGCGCCGGATACCCTTTCGGCAGCAAGGACGGCATGAGCTTCGACAAGGTGCTCAGCGCCGCCGACAAGGCGCTCTATGCCGCCAAGCGCGGTGGTCGCAACCGCGTCGCGGCCTCAACCTTCCGACGCGCGAGCTAGTTTCGCTTGGCGGCATAGCGCGTCCGCCCCTTCCGTCAGCCATCATGCCGCCATCACGACCTCGTTGTAGGTATCGAGATCGACGTAGAAGACCTAAATGATCTCCGCGATCAGCTCGTCGTGGTCGTATCCGTGTGATTTCAGAATATTGATGGCGGTCATGATGTCGACGCGCTCGGTCAGCCGTCGTTTCTGGTAGTCCTCGACGTAACGTTCCATCGGCTGCCCTGAGTGCCCGAAGTTGAAACAATAATCAAATCACAGGAGGAAGCCGCTCGCATGAAGCGTGATGGCGCGGGTTGCACCTTCCTCTGATCTGCCGATTGAGACTGATACGGAAAGCGGCCGACTCACCAAGGCCAAGCAAAATCTAGCATGCAATCTTCAACGCGCTAGAGTTGCAAATGGTGACCTTCGTGACTTCGTCATCCTTGGGGTAGCGACGCGGAGCGGAGCGAAGACCCAAGGATCCATGCCGTAACTTCTGAGCGTCGCCACGGTACAGAATCCAGGATGGTGTACGCCGGAAAACGGCTTCTGTTCTTGACCGCTGCATTCTTTGACTGACGGCACGGCATGGATCCTGGGGTCTGCGCCGCGTCGCTTCGCTGCTTGCTTCGCCCCAGGATGAGGAAGTGAGGGATGGTTCGGCTAATCCTAGAGGTTTGCGACCCTACACCGTAAGAAATTTCCTCACATCCGCCCGGTCGAGATCCTCGGCCGGGCCGGTGTGGACGATCTGGCCGCGGTCCATGATGTTGACCTCGTCCGCCAGTTCCCGGCAGAAGTCGAGATACTGTTCGACCAGCAGCACGGCGATGCCTGCCTGGTCGCGCAGATAGCGGATGGCGCGGCCGATATCCTTGATGATCGACGGCTGGATGCCTTCGGTCGGCTCGTCGAGCACCAGCAGTTTCGGCCGCATCACCAGCGCCCTGCCGATGGCAAGCTGCTGCTGCTGGCCGCCGGAAAGGTCGCCGCCCCGGCGGCCGAGCATCTGCTTCAGCACCGGGAACAATTCGAAGACGTGGCCGGGAATGTTGCGGTCGGCGCGCTTCAATGGCGCAAAGCCCGATTCGAGGTTTTCCCGCACGGTGAGCAGCGGGAAAATTTCCCTGCCCTGCGGCACGAATGCGATGCCCGACCGGGCGCGGTCATACGCCGCGCTCCGGTCGAGCGCCTTCCCCTCGAAGGCAACGCTTCCGCTCGTCAGCCGGTGGTGGCCGACGATCGATCTCATCAAACTGGTTTTGCCGACGCCGTTGCGGCCGAGCACGCAGGTAATCTTGCCGGCGCCGGCCTTCAGCGAGACGCCACGCAGCGCCTGGGCGGCACCGTAGTGCAGCGTGGCGTTGGAGACTTCGAGCATGGTCAGCGCCTTCTCCAGCGCCTGAAGAACGAAAGATCGAAATGATCGAACGGAACGCGCCAGACCATGATCATCTCCCCAGATAGACTTCGACGACCCGCTCGTCGGCCGAAACGAAATCGAGCGAGCCTTCGGACAGGACCGAACCTTCGTGCAGGCAGGTGACCTTGACGCCGAGCTCGCGCACGAAATGCATGTCATGCTCGACGACGATGACCGAATGGTCGCGCGCTATATCCTTGAGCAGCCGCGCGGTCTCCTCAGTCTCGGCGTCGGTCATGCCGGCAACCGGTTCGTCGACCAGCAGCAGCTTCGGATCCTGCGCCAGCAGCATGCCGATCTCGAGCCATTGCTTCTGGCCGTGGCTGAGATTGGCGGCGAGCTCGTCGCGCTTGTTGCCAAGCCGGATGATGCCGAGGATATCGTCGATCTGCCGCGCCTCCGCGGCCGAGCGGCGATGGAACAGTGCCGGGAAGATCGAGCGTGGCCCCTTCAGCGCCAGCATCAGATTCTCCTCGATCGTATGGCTTTCGAAGACGGTCGGCTTCTGGAATTTCCTGCCGATGCCCATCATGGCGATCTCGGCCTCGTCATGTTTCGTCAGGTCGACCTCGCCGTCGAAGAAAACCTCGCCCTGGTCGGGCCGCGTCTTGCCGGTGACGATGTCCATCATCGTCGTCTTGCCGGCGCCGTTGGGACCGATGATCGCCCGCATCTCGCCCTTGTCGAGCACCAGCGACAGGTTGTTGATGGCGCGAAAACCGTCGAAGGAAACCGAGACGCCGTCGAGATAGAGGATGGTGTTGCTCTTCGACATCGCTCACTCCGCCGGCTGCGGTTCGGGACCGGACGCGGACCAGTCGCCCGGCGTTCTCGCCGCCGAGCGAACGATCTTCGGCGGGGGCGGGACGTCAGGATCGGTGCCGGCCTCCTCGGCGATCGAGGCTGCGCGCAGCGCCTTGGCATTGCCGCGCCAGGAATCCCACATGCCGACAATGCCCTTGGGCAGGAACAGCGTGACGGCGACAAACAGTCCGCCCAGTGCAAACAGCCAGAACTCCGGCAGCACGCCGGTGAACCAGGATTTGCCGGCATTGACCACGAGCGCGCCGATGATCGGCCCGACGATGGTGCCGCGCCCGCCGACGGCCGCCCACACAACGACCTCGATCGAATTGGACGGCTCGAACTCGCCTGGATTGATGATGCCGACCTGCGGCACGTAGAGCGCGCCGGCAATGCCGGCCATGACAGCCGACACGGTGAAGGCGAACAGTTTGACGTTCTCCGCGCGCCAGCCGAGAAAGCGCGTGCGGCTCTCGGCGTCGCGCACCGCCATCAGCAGCTTGCCGTATTTGGAGCCGACGATTGCCCAGGTGAGGAAGACGGCGAGCGCCAGCGTTATGGCGCTCGCCGCGAACAACGCCGAGCGAGTCGCGTCGGCCTGCACGTTGAAGCCGAGAATATCCTTGAAATCGGTCAGGCCGTTATTGCCGCCGAAACCCATGTCGTTGCGGAAAAACGCAAGCAGCAGCGCATAGGTCATCGCCTGGGTGATGATTGACAGATAGACGCCGGTGACGCGGCTGCGGAAAGCGAACCAGCCGAAGACAAAGGCGAGCAGGCCGGGCACCGCAAGCACCATGATCGCGGCAAACCAGAAATGGTCGAAACCGTACCAGAACCACGGCAATTCCCTATAGTTCAGGAACACCATGAAATCCGGCAGCAGCGGATTGCCGTAGACGCCGCGCGAACCGATCTGGCGCATCAGATACATGCCCATCGCATAGCCGCCGAGCGCGAAGAAGGCGCCGTGGCCTAGCGAAAGGATGCCGCAATAGCCCCAGACGAGATCGAGCGCCAAGGCGAGCAGCGCGTAGCAGAGATACTTGCCGGTGAGCGCGACGACATAGGACGGCACGTAGAACGCACTCGTCGGCGAGACTGCAAGATTGAGCAGCGGCACGATGATGGCGACCGCCAAAAGGATGAAGATCGTGATGGCGATGCGGCGGTCGGCGCCGGCGGCGAAGAAGCGTCCCGTGATCATGCTTCCACCGACCTGCCCTTCAGCGCGAACAGGCCGCGCGGGCGTTTCTGGATGAACAGGATGATGAGGACCAGCACGACGATCTTGCCGAGGACTGCCCCGGCATAGGGTTCGAGAAACTTGTTGACGATGCCGAGCGAGAAGGCGCCGACCAGCGTGCCCCAGAGATTGCCGACGCCGCCGAAGACGACGACCATGAAGCTGTCGATGATGTAGCCGCGGCCGAGATTGGGCGAGACATTGTCGATCTGGCTGAGCGCGACACCGGCGATGCCGGCAATGCCGGACCCCAATGCAAAGGTCAGCGCGTCGACCCACGGTGTCCTGATGCCCATCGACGCGGCCATGCGGCGGTTGGCGGTAACGGCGCGCATCTGCAGGCCCCAAGGCGTGCGCTTCATCACATAAAGCAGCACCGCGAATACGGCGAGCGCGAATACCAGTATCCAGAGCCGGTTCCAGGTCACGGCAAGCTGGCCGATATTGAACGAACCGGACATCCATGACGGATTGCCGACCTCCTGGTTCGTCGGCCCGAAGATGGTGCGCACCGCCTGCTGCAGGATCAGCGAGACGCCCCATGTCGCCAGCAGCGTCTCCAGCGGCCGGCCGTAAAGGAAACGGATCACGCCCCGCTCGATGACAAGGCCGACGAGCGCCGCGACCGAGAAGGCGAGCGGCAGTGCGATTACCAGCGACCAGTCGAACAGGCCGGGGAAGGAATTTCGGATCACCTCCTGCACGACAAAGGTCGTGTAGGCGCCGAGCATGACCATTTCGCCATGCGCCATGTTGATCACACCCATCACGCCGAAGGTGATGGCGAGACCGATCGCCGCCAGCAGCAGCACCGATCCGAGCGAAATGCCGTACCAGATGTTCTGGCCCGCATCCCACAGCGCCAGCGTCGAATTGATGCTGGCGATCGCGGCCGTCGCCGCGTCCTTGACCGCGCCTTCGGAATTGGCTTCGACAGCGGTGAGCAGGGACAGCGCGTTGCGGTCGCCGCGCGCCCCGATCAAGGCGATCGCCGCGAGTTTATCGGCCTCCGGCCTGTCCGACACCAAAACCGAGGCGGCGCGGGCCTGTTCGAGCAGCGCTTTGACGCTTGCCACGGTTTCGCTGGCAATTGCACCATCGAGCGGCTCGATGTTTGTGGCATCGGGCGTCTTGAACATGGTGTCGGCGGCGGCAATGCGCGCTGCCGGATCTTTCGCACCGAGCGTCAGCGTGCCCAGCGCATCACGGATGGCGCGGCGCAGCGAATTGTTGACCTTGATCTTGGTGATCTCGCTTTTGGCCGCGTCGCCGGATTTTTCACCGCTCAGCGGGTCGAGCAACGCAACGCTGCCGCCACCTTCCTTGCCGATGAAAACCAGCGAATCGGCCTTGCGGACGTAGAGATCGCCCTCCGCGAGCGCGCCGAGCGGGCGCTCGACGGCAGTATCACCGGTAGCCGCCAGCTCGCGCACGACAGCTTCGGTGACCGAAAAATTCGAGGCAGTAGCAAATTTGGCGATGATGGCGCGCAGATCCGCTTCGGCAGCGTTCGACGGCGATAGCATCCCCAGGAGGAGCAGCAGCGTCAGGCCGATCGCGCGGGTGAAGATCATCGATTTCTGGCGACTCTTTAAGGGTTGAACTTCGCGTCCGGGCGGACTGGAGGAGAGGACGAGCTCGCCCGGACGCATCGCGGTCTAGGTCGTGGAGAATCCACGACCGTCAGACCCGGGAGGATCAGTTGGTTCCCTTGCCGCCGCACTTGCCGGTGGCAACATTGAAGTTGCCGCAGGACAGAGGCGCGCGCCAATCGGAGATCAGGTCCTTCGAATCAGCCAGATAGTCAGACCACTCGTCACCCATCACCAGGCCAGGCGTCTGCGAGACGGTCTCGAACTGGCCATCGGCCTGGATTTCGCCGATCAGTACCGGCTTGGTGATGTGATGGTTCGGCATCATGGTCGAATAACCACCGGTCAGGTTCGGCACCGAGACGCCGATCACGGCGTCGATGACCTTGTCAGGGTCGGTGGTGCCGGCCTTCTCAACCGCCTTCACCCACATGTTGAAACCGACATAGTGGGCTTCCATCGGGTCGTTGGTGGTGCGCTTGTCGCTCTTGATGAACTTGTGCCAGTCGGCGATGAACTTCGCGTTCTCGGGCGTATCGATGCTCTGGAAATAGTTCCAGGCGGCGAGATGACCGACGAGCGGCGCTGTGTCGAGACCGGCAAGCTCTTCCTCGCCAACCGAGAAGGCCATGACCGGGATGTCCTCGGCCTTGATGCCCTGGTTGCCGAGTTCCTTGTAGAACGGCACGTTGGCGTCGCCATTGACGGTCGAGACGACAGCGGTCTTCTTGCCGGCAGAGCCGAACTTCTTGATGGCCGACACCTCGGTCTGCCAATCGGAGAAGCCGAACGGCGTGTAGTTGACCATGATGTCTTCGGCGGCGACGCCCTTGGCCTTCAGATAGGCTTCGAGGATCTTGTTGGTGGTGCGCGGGTAGACGTAATCGGTGCCCTCAAGCACCCAGCGTTTTACCGAACCGCCATCTTCGCTCATCAGGTAGTCGACGGCCGGAATAGCCTGCTGGTTCGGCGCCGCACCGGTGTAGAACACGTTGCGTTCGCTCTCCTCGCCCTCATATTGGACGGGATAGAACAGGATGTTGTCGAGTTCGCTGAACACCGGCAGGACCGACTTGCGCGACACCGAGGTCCAGCAACCGAACACCGCCGCGACCTTGTCCTTTGAGATCAGCTCGCGTGCCTTTTCGGCGAACAGCGGCCAGTTGGAAGCCGGGTCGACGACGACCGCTTCGAGCTTCTTGCCAAGCAGGCCGCCCTCTGCATTCTGCTCTTCGATGAGCATCAGCATGGCGTCCTTCAGCGTCGTCTCCGAAATCGCCATGGTCCCCGACAGCGAGTGGAGAATACCCACCTTGATCGTGTCGTCAGCCGCCCTGGCCGGGACGCTCATCAGCAGGCCGGCCGTGACCGCGCCCGCTGAAAACATTTTTGTGATTGTCGAGAAACTGCCCCTCATATTTCAAACTCCCTAGCTGGTTGATCGCATCGCAAACAGACCATGCAACGGCTGTGCCAACCGCGGGAGCAAATTGAATGGGCTTAGATTTCCTAGCCCTATCAGCCGGTTAATATATTGGCCGCCAAAGATAAGCGCCGCCGCAGGTATTCTGCTTGAGAAAAAATTCCCCACTCTCGCCTAAGTTTTGATCACTCGCGAATTAATGCATGAATTTTGGGCAACACCATATCAAAGACGGCGAACCGTTGCAGCGCTGCAGGAAAATGGGGCAAGTTCGATCTTCAAAAGAGCGACGCCATGGCCTCCAGGATTTCTCGTATTTTCAGCACCGTGCTTCTGGTTGCGGCCACCAGCGGCGCACGCGCCGACTTCACCGACGGCAAATTGCCGGACGGCACCTATCACTGCGAAGTCTATCTGCTTGGCACGTTCCTCAGCCTTGGCGACATCACCATCAAGGGAAATGTCTATAGCGGCCCGGTGATCTTCGGAACCGCGCGGCAGGGCTACAATTATCAGATGGATGCAAACGGCGAGATTACCTGGTTGGGCCCGTTGGGCGGCTATACGACCGGCGGCAACTCGATCTCGCTCACACAAGCCACCCTGGACGGTCAAACCAGCCCGTCCTTCGACATCATCATGAAGCAGCCTGACGGCGCCTTCACCGCCTCGACCTGCACGAAGCGTTGAACAGCCGACAAGAAGAGACGCGAAACTTTGCGAGGTTCCGCGCCAGCAGGCAGTCGGGAGGGTATGGCTAAATGCTCTTGGCCGACATCTGTTCGGCGATATAGTCGGCCTGACGGATCGCCAGCGACACGATCGTCAATGTCGGATTTTCAGCGCCGCCGGTGGTGAACTGGCTGCCATCCGATACGAACAGGTTGTTGATGTCGTGCGCCTGGCCATGCTTGTTGACGACGCCGTCGGCCGCCTTCTCGCTCATCCGGTTGGTGCCGAGATTATGGGTCGACGGATAGGGCGGCGTCGGGAAGGTTCGGGTCGCGCCCACCGCCGCGTAGAGCGCCGAGCCTTGCTTGTAGGCGTGGTTACGCATCGCCGTGTCGTTGGCATGGTCGTCGAAATGGACGTCCGCCACCGGCATGCCGTGCTCGTCCTTGATATCGGCATGCAGCGTGATGCGGTTTTCCTCGCGCGGCATGTCCTCGCCGACGATCCACATCCCGGCCATGTGGTCGTAGTGGTCGAGCGCCGTGGTGAAGGAACGTCCCCAGCCGCCGGGATTGAGGAAGGCGGCCATGAATGGCAGGCCGAGCGACAGCGTCTCTAGCTCATATCCGCCGACGAAGCCGCGCGAGGGATCGTTGCGAGCCTCGTCGCGAATGATACCGGCCATGGTGGTGCCGCGATACATATGCACCGGCTTGTCGAAGATGCCGTAGACCGAGCCCGTGGTGTGGCGCATGTAGTTCTTGCCCACCTGCCCCGACGAATTGGCAAGGCCGTCGGGAAACTGGCTCGAAGCCGAATTGAGCAGCAGCCGCGGGCTCTCGATCGAATTTCCGGCGACGGCGACGATGCGGGCCTTCTGTTCCTGCAGTCTGCCGTCCTTATCGGCATAGACGACGCCAGTCACCTTGCCTGAGGCATCGTGGTTGATCTTGATCGCCATGGCGTTCGGCCTGACCTCGAGATGGCCGGTCGCTTCGCCCTTGGGAATTTCGCTGTAGAGCGTCGACCATTTGGCGCCCCATTTGCAGCCCTGGAAGCAGAAGCCGGTCTGCTGACAGGCATTGCGGTCGTCGCGCGGCTCGGAATTGATTGCCATCCGGCCGGTGTGGCACTCCTTGTAGCCGAGCTTGTCGGCGCCGGCCTTCATCACCTTGAAGTTGTTGTTGCCGGGAAGACCTGGGATGTTGTTGGTGAGCGTCACACCTAGCTTGTCTTCGGCCTTTGCGTAGTAGGGCTCCAGCTCGGCAAGCGTAATCGGCCAATCGAGCAGGTTGGCGCCTACCAGTTTTCCGTAGGTCGAAAGCGTTTTGAATTCGTGCTCCTGAAAGCGCAGCGAGGCGCCCGCCCAGTGCGTAGTCGAGCCGCCGACCGCCTTGACGATCCATGCCGGAAGGTTGGGGAAATCCTTCGCCACCCGCCAGTCGCCCGAGGTCGTGCGCTTGTCCGTCCAGGCGAGTTGGGCAAATGAATCCCACTCGTCGTTGATGAAATCCTCATATTCGTGGCGGGCGCCCGCCTCCAGGATGACGACATCGATGCCCTTCTGAGCGAGTTAATTGCCGAGCGTGCCGCCGCCGGCGCCCGAGCCGACAATGACGACCACGCCGTCGTTCTTGAGATCAAATGGTGCCATGGTTTCCTCCCATGATGTCTGTTGTGTACGGTTTGGGACGATGGGGCTCAGAGCCACTCGATGTCGTCGAACCCGCGCGCCATGTAGCCGCCCTTGGAGTAGGACTCGCCCTCGTAGCCGAAGATCGGCCAGACCTCTTTCTGGTTGTAGAGGCCGACGACCAGCCCGCCGCGGACGGACTGAAAGAACGGCGTGTCCTCGATCTCTCTCAGCACCGCAACGCGCTGCTCCTCCCAGCCGAGACCGGTGTAGCCGTCCTTGCCCGACTTCAAGTCGAGCTCGGCAATGCCTTTTTCGATAAGATCTTTGTGGGCGGGGTCTTTGCCGGCCTGCTCGTCATGGGCCTTGACCGCGATTGCATAATATTTGTCAGGCACCTGGTCGTGCGGGTAGATGTCGCGCGCCATCTGGATCAGGGTTGCCATGGTTTCGGGCTTGAGCGCGGATGTCTCGAGGCCCCAGGCATGTTCCGGGCTGATGACGGCACTGCCCGAAATCACCAGCAACGCGCCGACACCGCCGCGCTTCAGAAGCTCGCGGCGCGACAGCCCTGGCTTCCTTTCGTGGGCCGGCTTTCTCTCATAAATCGTGACCATTTGTTCCTCCCTTTGCTTGCTGTTTGCACCCGAAGGTGCCTGGCTGGCGCCGCGCTGGCCGGCGCGGCCCTAATGTCTCCTATTTAAACCGGCCCTGACGCTGCAGAACCTCGATCTTGTAGCCGTCGGGATCCTCGATGAAGAAGAAGCGCGCGAGCAGCGCCCCGTCGCGGTTGAACTCGACGATCTTCTTCGGGCTCAGGCCAAGCGCGCCGAGCCGGTCATGTTCGCTATCCAGATCGGCGACCGAAACCGCGAGATGGCCGTAGCCGTCGCCGAGCGCATAAGGCTCCTGGCGGCCCTTGTTGACGGTGAGCTCGACTTCGAACCCCGCCTCGACATTGCTCAGATAGACGAGCGTAAAGGTTTCGAAATCGAGCCGTTCAGCAACATCCAGTCCAAAGGCTTTCCGGTAGAAGTCGACGGACCGGGCCTCGTCCAGAACCCGGATCATGGTGTGGATCGCCTTCGCCAAATGACACTCCGTTGCGGTAAGCGCGATGTGCGCGTCGGCGTGATTATGCGCGGGTTGCGGCAAACGTGGTGGCAGCCGATTACCACGCGCTAATCTAACGACGGCGTGGCAAACCGCCTAAGGACGAAAGTCCGATTGCTGTTTTCCGCTTTCCGGCTGAAGATAATTGGCCGCAATTAAGCACTGCTCAAAGGCGCGAATCGCTGCTGATCGCGCCTAAATCAACAAGAATGGCCAAGACCTATAAGAACGGCCAAGACCAATAAGAACGGGAGGTAACGATGTGCAGGGTTTTTGCCGGGCAGGATCCGGAGGGCTACCGGCAGATCAATCGATCGATCCGCATCGACGGGCACTCGACGAGCATCCAGCTCGAGGCGACGTTCTGGGCATTGCTCGACGAGATCGCCGACAGCCAAGGTTTAACGACGCCGAAATTCATCTCGAAGCTTTATGACGAGGTTATCGAGATCAATGGCCAGATTCCGAACTTCGCCTCGATGCTGCGCACGACCTGTGCCCTCTATCTGCGCGGCCATCGGCCGGGCATCGAAGAACACACGGCCCCGAAGCGGCAAGCAGCTTAACTTTCGATCGCAACATCGAGCGCCAGGCGGGTCATATCGGTGAAAAGCGCCTGGCGTTCGGAATAATCGGTTTGCTCGCCGGTCACCACATTGTCGACGACAGTCAGCATCGACAGTGCCCGGGCGCCGAAATGCGCAGCGATGCGATAGAGCGCACTGGTCTCCATATCCACCGCCAGCGCGCCGTGGGCCTGCGCTTCGGCGAAGCGATCGCGCCCCTGAGGATGATAGAATATATCGCTGCAGATGGTCAGCCCCGCCTGATGTTCGATGCCGAATTCGGCGGCCCGCGTCAATGCTTGGGCATACAGCGCCGGATCGGGGCCGGCATCAGCACCATAGAGCCCAAAAACCTGGCCGCTCTCGGCACTTTCACCGCGTACCGACTGCGAGATCACCAGGCTACGCAGTTTAACCGCGGCAGTCAGAGCACCACAGGTACCGGTGCGAATCAGTGTCCTGACGCCATGGAAATCCAGCAATTCATGCGCGTAGATCAGGAATGACGAGACGCCGATGCCGGTGGACTGGATGCTGACGGGCTTGCCGCGAAACAGGCCGGTAAAACCGAGGGCTTCCCTTCGACGGTTGACACAGCGCGGCGCCTCCAGAAAGGTTTCCGCCATCCATGCGGCACGCTGCGGGTCGCCCGGCAACAGCACTGTTGCGGCATAATCACCCTTGCCTGCCTCGTTGTGCGGCGTCACGGCATGCTCCCCAAAACCCGCCGCCCGTTTCGCCCACGATCATGGCAGTCTTACGCCATTTCGCAAGTGCGAGAAATTAGTAAACCCTAAGATTCCAGCACATCCTTGACGATTGTGGCCAGTTGCTTGAGCGAAAACGGCTTCGGCAGGAAACCGAAATGCGCGTCTGCCGGCAGGTTTTTGGCGAACGCATCCTCCGCGTAGCCAGAAACGAAGACGAATTTGATGTCCGGCTGCCGTTTGCGCAATTCGCCAAGCAGCGTCGGCCCATCCATCTCAGGCATCACCACGTCGGAAACGACAATGTCGATCTTGCCGCCGAGCGCCTCGAAGATTTCCAGCGCCTCGACGCCCGAGGACGCTTCGTGGACGGTGTAACCGCGCGACGTCAGCGCCCGCATGCCGCCCATGCGCACCG
The DNA here is from genome assembly GCF_055811555.1 of Mesorhizobium sp. WSM4813. Taxonomy (NCBI): domain Bacteria; kingdom Pseudomonadati; phylum Pseudomonadota; class Alphaproteobacteria; order Hyphomicrobiales; family Phyllobacteriaceae; genus Mesorhizobium; species Mesorhizobium sp. WSM4813. The sequence continues at coordinate 92,330 of NZ_JBVVQU010000010.1, read as the reverse complement.
CATCCTCGTCCTCGACGAGCAGCACCGTGGCCGAACCCGACAGATCTTTGGCTGCGTCGGCGCTCTTTGCCGGTGCAGCCAGCGCCTCGCCGGGCTCGCCTGCCGTTCTCGCCTCAGCAATGTAGCGCGGCAGGAAGATGCGGAACACCGATCCTTTGCCGACCTCGGAATCACAGAAGATGAAGCCGCCTGTCTGCTTGATGATGCCATAGACCATGGACAGGCCGAGGCCGGTGCCCTTGCCGACCTCCTTGGTGGTGAAGAAGGGTTCGAAAATCTTCTTGAGCACTTCGGGGGCGATGCCGCTGCCGGTGTCTTCGACTTCGACCACCACATAGTCGGCCGGTGCAAGTTCGCGGTAGGGAAGGCTCTTGCTCTCCTCTGTGGTCACATTCCGGGTGCGCACGGTGAGGTCGCCGCCGGTCGGCATCGCATCGCGCGCATTGACCGCCAAATTGACCACCACCTGCTCGAACTGCCCGATGTCGACCTTCACCGGCCACAGATCGCGGCCATGATCGACCTTCAGCTTGATGTCGTTGCCGACCAGACGGGCCAGCAGCATCCGCAGATCGGCAAGCACGTCGGTCAGGTTGAGCACCTCCGGCCGCAGCGTCTGCTTGCGCGAGAAGGCCAGAAGCTGCCGCACCAGCGACGCCGCCCGGTTGGCGTTCTGCTTGATGTTCATGATGTCGGGGAAGGACGGGTCCGACGGGCGGTGGTTGGTCAACAAAAGGTCCGATGCCATGATGATGGCGGTCAGTACGTTGTTGAAGTCGTGTGCGATGCCGCCGGCAAGCTGGCCGACCGCCTGCATCTTCTGGCTTTGCGCCATCTGGCCCTCGAGCGCCTTCTGCTCGGTGGTCTCGACGGCGTAGACGATTGCCGATTCTTCGGCGCCCTCGCCGGTGCCGTCGGCAACCGCGTTAACGTAGAAGCGCATGTGCCGTTCCTCATTGCCGGGCAGCAGCGTATCGATCGGTTCGATGTCAGCCTGCCTTTGTCGCGCTTTTTCGAACGCGGCGGCAAAGGCGGGCCGGTCGCGCTCATGGATCACCGTGTCCAGCCGCACGCGCCGATCGACCGCATCCCCGTCGACGACGGAGGAAAACAGTGACAGGAAAGGCGCGTTGGTGCGCAAGATGCGCCCGCTGTTGTCGACAGCCGCTATTGCCATCGGCGTCGAATTGAAGAAGCGGGTGAAGCGGATCTCCGAGGCGCGAAGATCGGCGGAAGCGTCCTCGCCTTGCGTCCGGTTGAGCACGATGGTGCGCGTCGGACCGTTGACGCCCTCCCGGCTGGCCGAAACCCGATGCATGAAACGCACGGGCAGCGCCTCGCCCTTCACCGTGGTCAGATCGAGATCGATGACCGCGTTGCGCGTGGTGCCGGGATCGGCCTTGACCGAGCGGACCAGCGCCATTCCGTCGCCGGCGACGATCTCCGGAAGCGTGACGGCACCAGGCGTGAAGCTCGTCAGGTCGATGCCCAGCCATTCAGCAAGCGTGGCGTTGATGTAGGTGACGCGGCCTTCCTGATCGGCCGAAAAGAAGCCGGCCGGCGCATGGTCGAGATGATCGATGGCCTCCTGCAGATCGAGGAAGAACCGCTCCTGCTCGGCCCGTTCTTCCGAGATGTCGGCGAGTTGCCAGGCGAGCAAGGGCAGCCGCTGGCCCGGGACGCTGAAGGCGCGGGCGCGGGCGCGATACCAGCGCGCGCCCGGCTCGGCGCCGGGTCGAATGGATTGCGCAAGCCGAAACTCTCCGTCGCCGGGCTGGCCGTCGCGCAGGCCGGAGGCGAGCCGGTATACGGTCACCGATGCCTCGGGAACATCGGACAGCAAACCTTCGACCGTCTTGAGATCCGCCGCCGACGCCGCGCCCGTCATGTCGGCATAGGCCCGATTGGCGTAGACGACACGACCCTTGGTGTCGGTGACCAGAAGACCTTGCGACATCGAATCGACGAAGGCTTTCGACAGCTCGTCACTCGTCGAGCGCGGTGTGATCTGCACGAAGCCAATGGCGGTAGCGAACAGGAAGCCGACGCCGATCATCGCCAGCACACCAAGCATTCCAAGCAGGAATGGATCGCCAAGACGTTCGCGGAAAAGGCCGAAGACGATCGCGGCGCCGGTCAGGACGACGATGAAGACGATGAGCCGGGTGACCGCACCCGGTCGCGTGTTCTGGTCGACGATCGGTACCGGATAGAAATCGCCGCGCGCTTCCTTGGCCATGTGCCCCCTGCTCGTGAAATCCGGTACTTGCCCCTGCCCGGTTGAATCACATTCTCAGGGTCCGGAAAAGGCCTTAGCAGCAGATGTCCGCTAAAAATGACGCCCGTTCGGCGCTTGGTTTGGTGAATCCGATACTCGCTCGGCGCTGCACCAGGGTAATGCGAATTTCGGATTCACCACACCAGCAACTTGCTGAAAATCCAGTGTGGTGGATTTGAAAATCCGGAACGCTGACGCCCCCAATTGGCAGGGACTTCAAATCCACCACATTGGTGTTTCAAGCTGTTCAAGAGGCGCGAAAGGCGACTTGCAGTGGCGTGCTGCAACAGTCTAGTGTCGCGTCTTCTTCGAAAGCCGATATTGGGGGCACCAATGCTGCAGTGGCTGGATAGTGTGGCGGGTCCTGGTTATGCCGCGGCAATCCTGTGGACGTTTGTCGCGCTTGTCCTTCTGGCCGTCATTCTCCTCATCATCAAGCTGGTCCGCAATCTGACCTTCGGAACATTCGTTGCCGGCGGCAGGAACCGCAAGACGCGGCTGGCCGTCATGGACGCCACCGCTGTCGACAGTCACCGCCGGTTGGTGCTGGTGCGCCGCGACGACATCGAGCACCTGCTGCTGATCGGAGGCCCAACCGATGTCGTCGTCGAACGCGACATCCGGCTGTCGGCGCTGCGCCGTCCTGCGCTGACCGGAGATGGCGGCGGCCATCAGCCGGCGCCCCGGCCGCGCGCGCCTCAGCCGGCTCCTGCGCCAATGAGGCAAGCACCGCCTCCGCAGCCGGTAAGCGCGGCCCCGACGCCTGTCCGGCCCCACCAGGCCCCACCGGCGCCAGCGCTGAAGCCAGCGCAAAGCCCTCAATCGGCGACCATTACGCCGCTGCCCGCCTACGGATCGGCGAACGCCAGTGCCTTTCGACACGCGCCATCGCCGGCAAGACAGGATTCCCCGGCAAAGCAGGATTCTATTGACGATACGCTGATGAGGGAGCTCGAGGTCTCGTTTGATGACCCGCACCCCGCCAAGCCGGAGAGCAAGCCGGCGGCAAAGGCGCCGTCGTCTCTCGATGACGAGATGACGAAGCTTCTCGGTGAGCTTTCCAGCCAGAAAAGATAACCGGCCAGAACCCGGGCCAGCGAACAGCTAAAAAAATGGCCGGAGACCGGCCATGACAATATTCGCTATTGCTGCTTTTTAGGCACTTTGCCCTTGCTTCAGTCGTCGCGATAGACCTTCTCGCGACGCTCGTGGCGCTCCTGCGCCTCGATCGACAAGGTCGCTATCGGACGCGCATCGAGCCGCTTCAGCGCGATGGGCTCGCCGGTTTCCTCACAATAACCGTAAGTGCCTTCATCAATGCGCTGAAGCGCGGAATCTATCTTTGAAATGAGTTTTCGCTGGCGATCGCGGGCGCGAAGTTCGATGGCGCGGTCAGTTTCCGAAGAGGCGCGATCAGCGAGATCGGGGTGGTTGGCGTTTTCCTGCTGCAGGATTTCGAGAGTTTCGCGCGCTTCGCGCAGTATGTCGTTCTTCCAGGTGACGAGCTTCAGGCGAAAGTAGGATTTCTGCCGTTCGTTCATGAACGGCTCGTCTTCGGAGGGTACGTAATCGGCAGTAACGATGTCGTTCATTCGACTCACCCAAACAGCCCCAATTTTGGCGCCTATATATTCGCGGACCGAATGCTGCACAAGCGTAATCGACGACAGTTTCACGCAATTGTTAATGTCGGGCAAAACTGTATCGGCCGCATCATTCGCATGAAGGGCGCGAGCGAATTCACGTATGATTTGTTGGGTTTGAAAGGTGCTGGCCATTGTGCATAAGGCCTTTCTCATGGCTAATCCTGCAGCGCCTTTTGACGAGTTTCGGGGTTTGGCACAAGCGAGGGGCCGGTGAGCAAGCTTTATCTGTTGAGGCATGCCAAGGCCGGCTGGGCCCTGCCGGGCATGCGCGATTTCGATCGTCCGCTGGACGCATCCGGCGTCGCCGATGCCGAAACGATGGGTGCGGCCATGCGGGCCCGCAGCTACGTTCCGGACCTCACCCTTTGCTCCAACGCAAAGCGAGCGCGCCAAACGCTGGAAGGTCTGGCCGGTCATACCGATACAGGCCGGGTCCTGTTCCTGGACACGCTCTACAGCGAGGATGCCGCGGGCTATCTCAACCTCATCCGCGGCAATGGCGGGCCCGGCTCGCTGCTCATCGTCGGCCACAACCCGATGACGGAAGATCTCACTATCGCGCTTTCGGGCGACGGCGACGAGGCTGCGAGGGCAATGCTGAACCACGGCTTCCCGACCTCCGGCCTTGCAATCGTCCGCTTTCCAGGCAGTCTTGCCAACGTCGCGCAAGGCACCGGCTATCTCGAAGCCTTCGTGACGCCGGCCGATCTCTGACGCCATTTCAAACCTAAAGCGCGTCGCGTTTGACCGGCCTCATGCGACGCGCTTTAGGTTGTTGTTTATGCTTGTCGTTATCGCAAAACCGCTGTGCACTTTTGCGCGACATGCATTAGCGTGGTGGATTTGAAGTTCCTGCCACTCCAATGGCATCAGCGTTCAGGAACTTCAAATCCAAAAGCACGCTAGAATCAACGCATTGCTAGTATGGCTTAGAATCCGAAATTCGCTCACTGCGCTGCTCCAAGGTACTGCGAATTTCGGATTCGCCACACTAGCCGGCAGCGTCTATATCGGGGCGTACCGAAGCCCCGAGAGACGCATTTTGGCATCATCGCTGACCACTTTCACCGACGAGGCGAAGATTGCCCTGGATACGCTGACAGGGCGCGCCACCGGGCTTTTTTCGCCATCGCTGCGGCTGGGTGTTACTGGCCTTTCCCGCGCCGGCAAGACAGTGTTCATCTCAGCCCTTGTCCACAATCTGATCCATGGCGGGCGCTTGCCGCTGTTCGCGGCGCAGAAATCGGGACGCATCGCCCGTGCCTTCCTCGAAGAGCAACCGGATGACGCCGTACCGCGATTCCAGTACGAGGATCACGTCGCGGCCCTGGTCAACGACCGCCTCTGGCCGGATTCGACACGTGCCATTTCCGAGCTGAGGCTCACCATCGAATATGAATCGGCCTCCGGCTGGAGCCGCATGTTTTCATCAGGCAGATTGTCGGTCGATATCGTCGACTATCCCGGGGAATGGCTGCTCGACCTGCCGCTGCTCGGCAAATCCTACGCTGATTTCTCACGCGAAGCGTTCGAGATGGCCGTGCTGCCGGTGCGCGTCGACCTTTCGCAGGAATGGCGCGCGCTCTCGGCAGCGGTCGACCCGAATGCGGACGCCGACGAGATGACGGCGCGACGCCTCGCCGAGAGCTTCGCCGCTTATCTCAAGGCATGCAAGCTCGACGAGCGGGCGCTTTCAACCCTGCCACCCGGCCGGTTCCTGATGCCTGGCGATCTCGAGGGCTCGCCGGCGCTGACCTTCGCGCCCTTGCCGGCCCTGAGTGAGCGGCGGGCGCGTTCCGGGTCGCTTCGGGCGATGATGGAGCGGCGCTACGAGGCCTACAAGACATATGTCGTAAAGCCGTTCTTCCGGGAGCACATCACGCGCCTCGACCGTCAGATCGTGGTGATAGACGCCCTGCAGGCCTTGAACGCAGGCCCCGGCGCGATGGCCGATCTCGAACGTGCGGTGACCGAAATCCTCGCGTGTTTCCGCCCCGGCCGCGGCAATTTCCTGACCGACTTTTTTTCCAGGCGCATCGACCGCATATTGGTGGCGGCGACGAAGGCGGACCATCTGCACCACGAAAGCCACGACCGGTTGCAGGCGATCGTGCGGCGGCTTGCCGACCGCGCCGTGGCGCGGGCGAATTTCACCGGCGCCGATGTCGACGTGGTTGCCCTGGCGGCGGTGCGCGCGACCCTGGAAGGCACGGTCAAGCAAGGCCGTGAGACGCTGCCGGTCATCATTGGCACCCCGCTGAAAGGTGAAAAGATCAACGGCGAAACATTTGATGGAAGAACCGAAACAGCCATATTTCCCGGTGATTTACCGGAGAAAATTGATGCAGTGTTCGATGTCTCTGGACCAGACCATCGGCAGAGCCCAGACCATCGGCAAAACAATGATGACCCGGCGATCCGCTTCGTCCGCTTTCGCCCGCCAAAGCTCGAACGTACGGCTGAAGGCGTCACGCTGTCGCTGCCGCATATCAGGCTCGACCGCGCCCTGCAGTTCCTGATCGGAGATCATCTGGCATGACCGCGCCCCGCAAGCCGGCGGCATTTCGCATCGAGCCGGAAGCCCCGCCAAAAGAACGCGCAGCCTTGCGCCAGCCCGACGCTCCATCGGTCAGAAAGCCCCGCACCGTGAACGCTGATCTTCCCGTCGTCACTCCGGCGGAAATCGATGTTTTCGACGAGCCGGATATTATCGCCGCCGAACCGCCGCCGGCGACCGCGCCGCGGAAGCGTTCGATATCAGGTAGCTTGTTGTTCGGCGCATTGGGCGTTCTGGTTTCGCTGGCCCTCGGCCTTTGGACCGATCAGCTGATTCGCGATCTGTTCGCGCGCGCCGAATGGCTGGGCTGGCTGGCCGCCGGGATGGCCGTGATCGCGCTGCTGGCGCTTCTGGTCATCCTTGCCCGCGAGTTCCTGGCGATCGCCCGCCTCGCCGAGGTCGAAAAGCTGCAGAAGCGGGCGCTCGACGCCATTGCCCGCGACGATCCGAAGGCCGCTCGCGCCGTGGTCGACGAACTCTCGGCCTTCGTCGCGGCCAAGCCCGAAACCGCGGCCGGCAGACGCGCGCTGGCTGATTTGCGCGACGAGATCATTGACGGTGGCAATCTGGTGCGCTTGGCCGAGACCGAAATCCTCGGTCCCCTCGATGCGCGCGCCAAGGTGATGATCCTCGAAGCGGCGAAGCGTGTGTCGCTGGTGACGGCGGTCAGCCCTCGCGCTCTGGTCGACGTCGCCTATGTCGTATTCGAAGCGGGGCGGCTGATTCGCCGGCTGTCGGAACTTTATGGCGGCCGGCCGGGCACGCTGGGGTTCTTCCGCCTGGCGCGCAGCGTTCTTGCTCATCTGGCGGTGACCGGCTCGATCGCCGTCGGCGACAGTTTCGTGCAGCAGATCGTCGGCCATGGCCTCGCCGCCCGGCTGTCGGCCAAGCTTGGCGAAGGTATCGTCAACGGCATGATGACGGCGCGCATCGGCATTGCTGCGATGGAGACAGCAAGGCCCCTGCCCTTCAGCGCCACGAGACGGCCCGGCATGGGTGATTTCCTGTCCGCTCTGACATCGTTCGCAACCAAAAAGCAGAAGGAGACATCCGCTTCCGACACGTGACACCTGCTCCAGCGCAATATGTGCTATGCTGGGCGCCCAAAGGGACGCTGCAGCACCTTGATTTTTGCCCATGAACCCCAGCGCAAAATCGATTCCGATTTCGGTGCCATGCGTTAGCGGTGACGAAGCGTTAACCAATCTTGTTCATGGTCGGACGGGTTCCAAACCAGTCTCTTTGTTGCCGGGTGTCGTCGATGAAAAGCGTGATCTTGTCCAGTGTCCTGCCGATGGCGGTCGTGGTTTCAGCAACTGCCGGCCTGGCCGAAAAGACCTTTGCAGCAGAACGGGACAAGAAGTTCTTTCAATCGGTGGAAGGCGAATGGGTCGGCCCAGGGGAAATCGTCGCCGGCAAATACAAGGGCACGAAATTCACCTGCAATTTCATCGGTTCGACACCAGACGGCAAGATCGGCATGTCGCTTGACGGCGGTTGCCGGGTCGGCATGTTCACCCAGCAGATGTCGGCGACGATCCAGCACAAGGGCCGCGAGGGCTACAAGGGCAGCTTCATGGGCGGTGCCGCCGGTTCCGGCCTCGACATTATCGGCGGCAACGTGGTCAGCGCCAACAAGGTCGTCTTCACCATCAACCGCAACCAGTTGCGTGGCGTCATGCAGGCTCTTGTCCCCAACGACAATTCGATGACGGTGACGGTTGCGGTGCGCGTCGACCAGCAATTGGTGCCGGTCATCGGCATGAAGCTGAAGCGAGTCGATACGGTCGAAGTCGGCTCCATCGCGCCTAGTGAGTCAGTAGTGAATGGTGAATGGTGAATGGGATTAGATATCACTTCAAACTACTGACTACTGACTATTCACTATTCACTAATTCACTATTCACCAAAAAAGGGCAGCCACGGCCACCGGAGCGCGCCTGCAACACTGCCGCACCCGTTTCCGGATTCGGACTGTTCGATCTCAGCCGAAGCCCCTATCTTGGCCGTTCGATGCCGCAGCACGTGCAGCGGTCCCTAGAGAGAACGGAACAGCAGGCATGGCGGCAGAAGCAGCGGGCAGCGATCTGATCCACGTGGTGGCGCTGCTCGCCGCAGGTGTTGTCGCCGTACCGATCTTCAAGCGCATGGGACTTGGTTCCATCCTCGGCTATCTGGCGGCCGGCGTGGTCATCGGCCCGTTCGGCATCGGCATCTTTTCCGAATCGGAAGCCATTCTTCACGTCGCCGAGCTCGGCGTCGTCATGTTCCTGTTCATCATCGGGCTGGAGATGCAGCCGTCACGGCTGTGGGGACTCAGGCGAGAGATCTTTGGCCTTGGGGCTTTGCAGGTCGGCGTGTGCGCGCTGTTGCTGACCGGCGTCGGACTGGCGGGAGGTTTCCCGGTCTCGCAATCCTTCGTCGCCGGCGCCGGCTTCGTGCTGACCTCGACGGCAATCGTCATGCAGCTTCTGGAGGAACGCGGTGAGATAGCTGCGCCCAAAGGCCAGCGCATCGTCTCCATCCTGCTGCTCGAGGACCTGGCGATCGTGCCGCTGCTGGCCCTGATCGCCTTCCTGGCACCGGGCGGCGCCGATATGAGCTTGACGCAGCGGCTGACGGAGGTGGGCATCGGCCTTGCCGCAATCGTCGGACTGGTGCTGGCCGGGCGCTATCTGCTCAATCCGTTCTTCCGTATCCTGGCGGACGCCCGCGCCCGCGAAGTGATGACCGCAGCCGCCCTTCTGGTCGTTCTGGGGTCGGCGCTTGCAATGCAGCTCAGCGGCCTGTCGATGGCGATGGGCGCCTTCCTGGCCGGCGTGCTTTTGTCGGAATCCACCTTCCGCCACCAGCTGGAGGCCGATGTCGAACCATTCCGCGGTGTGCTGCTCGGGCTGTTCTTCCTCGCTGTCGGCATGTCGCTCGACCTCCATGTGGTCATCGAAAACTGGCGGCTTGTCGCCATCTACGTCGTCGCCTACATGGTGATAAAGGCGATCGGCATCTATCTCGTCGCCCGCATCCTCAAGGCCGGTCACCGGGAAGCGCTCGAGCGTGCCGTCTTCATGGCGCAAGGCGGCGAATTCGCTTTCGTTCTCTATTCCGCCGCCGCGGTGGTCGGCATCATCGACAGCCAGGCTAACGCGACCCTGACGGCGATCATCATCATCTCCATGGTGCTGACACCGCTGGCCATTCTGGCATTGCGGTATCTGACGCCGCGCGACGAGCAGTCGCTCGAAGGCGTCGACATCGCCGATGGCCTTACCGGCAGCGTGCTGATCATCGGCTTCGGCCGCTTCGGCCAGATCGCCAGCCAGCCGCTGCTGTTGCGCGGGATCGATGTATCGATCATCGACAATGAGGTCGAGATGATCCAGGCGGCGGCCGATTTCGGTTTCAAGGTCTATTATGGCGACGGCACGCGGCTGGACATTCTGCGTGCCGCAGGCGCCGGCCGCGCGCGCGCCGTGTTGATCTGCGTCGACAAACCCGATGTCGCCGTCCGCATCGCAAAGCTCATCAAGGCGGAGTTTCCCCTGCTGACCGTGCTGGCACGCGCTTTCGACCGCGGAACCGCATTGCAGTTGATACGTGCCGACGTCGATTTCCAGATTCGCGAGACCTTCGAATCGGCGCTTGTCTTCGGCGGCTCCACGCTGGAAGCGCTGGGCGTCGACCCAGAGGAAGTCGCCGAGGTGATCGAGGACGTCCGCCACCGCGATGCTGCCCGTTTCGAGCTGCAGCTCGCCGAAGGCGTTCGCGCCGGAGCGCGCTTCCTCAAGGGCAATATCGGCACGCCCATTCCGACCCCGCTCAGCCAGCCGCGCCGCACCGGTAAGGCGCTCAATGAAGAAACCGCCGGCGTTCTGCACAAATCCGAGCCTGCAGACTAAACACCTGGAGCAAACAGATGACCGAACTGGACGAGCGCGCGCTCTTCGTCACCAAATTCTGGCGTGAAGCCGGGAAAGATGCATGGTTCGAAAAGAATGACGCCTTCGACGCGGAGTTCCGCAACCAGTTTCTCGACCTGCACTACGCTGCCGCGCGGCGTGAATGCGACGACTGGTCGGAGCATGCCGAAGGTTCACTGGCGCTGATGATCCTGCTCGACCAGTTCCCGCGAAACTGCTTTCGCGGCACCGGCCATATGTATGCCACTGACCCGCTGGCGAGGCATTTTGCCGAAAAGGCGATCGCCGCCGGCCAGGATCTGGCGCTTGACGAAGACCTGCGCGCCTTCCTCTATTTGCCGTATGAGCATTCGGAGCATCTCGCCGACCAGCTCAAATCGATGGACCTCTTTACCGCTAAAGCCCAATCCTATCTGAGATATGCGGTTGAGCACCTGGAGATCATTCAGCGCTACGGCCGCTTTCCGCATCGAAACAGGATGCTTGGCCGCGAGACGACGCCGGAGGAACAGGTGTTCCTCGACGGGGGCGGATTTTCCGGCTGAGATCAGTGCATCGGAGCCAAAGTGGTTAGAGGTTTTGCTCCGATGCTTTAGGTTAGCCACCAATCCCGGCCCGACGACAATTGCTCGATGCCGGCGCTGTCGAGAGCGGCAAGCCGCTCCGCCACGCTTCTGCCGTCGACGGTGAGGTCAGGCGCGATCTCGGCCAGCGGCGCCAGAACGAAGGCGCGCTCCAGCATGCGCGGATGCGGCACTTCCAGCCCGGTTTCGTGGATGATCCGATCGCCGAACACCAGAATGTCGATGTCGATCAGGCGTGGACCCCAGCGCTCCTCGCGCACCCGCTTCAGTCTGCGCTCGACGTCGAGACAGTGATCGAGCAATGCATGTGGTGCGAGCACGGTCGAAATTTCGGCAGCCGCATTGAGAAAATCCGGCTGGTCGAGCTTGCCCCAGGGCGGCGTGCGGTAAAGCGAGGAGACGACAGCGACGCGCGTGTTCTCGTCGGCGTCCAGCATGCGCAGCGCAGCACCCATCGATCTTGCCGGGTCGCCAAGATTGCCGCCAAGGCTGAGGTAAACCGTATTATTCTGGCCAGACAACGGTCACCTCTACGTGATCGAGCACACCGGGCACCGGAGCGTTCGGCTTGCGCACGGTAATCTCGGCCTTTCTGATCTGGGGAAACCGGGCCGTCAGCGCCCGGGCCACCTCCAGCGCCAGCGCTTCTATCAGAAAACGCCTCTCTCCGGTTATGATCCTTTCGATCACCCCGAAGGCGGCACCATAGTGGACAGTATCCTCGATGGAATCGTCGACCAGCGCGCGGCCGGGTTCGACGGTGAGCGCGGCGTCGACATAGAAGCGCTGGCCAAGCGTCTCCTCCTCATCCAGCACGCCGTGCCGGGCGAAGAAGGCGCAGTTCTTCATGCGGATGATATACATCGCTCAGCGTCCCGCTCGATTAGAGCGACGTGCGTCCAGTTGGACGCACAAACTACACTCTAACGCTTTAAATCTACGCACCCTGCTTTCCGAAAATCGATTTTGATTTTCGAGCTATGCGGTGGTTTCACGCGCCAGCATAGCATCGGCAAGCGCCAACGCATCCACATTGATTGCGACATCGTGGACGCGAAAAAGCTGCGCGCCCTTGAGCCTCAGTATGACGCTTGTCGCCGCTGTTCCGGCGCCTCTTTCCGAGGCGTCGCGGCCGGTAACGGCGCCGATGAAGCGCTTTCGCGATGTACCCGCCATCAGCGGAAAGCCCAACGCATCGAGTTCGGAAAACCGTGCCATCAGGTCGAGATTTTCCTCCGCTGTTTCCTTGGCGAAGCCAAAGCCCGGATCGAGCACGATTTGGTCGTCGGCAACGCCGCTTCTCCGGGCGATTTCCAGTGACTTCCTGAGGAAGAAAAACTGATCCTCGATCACGTCGGGCAATTTTTGTCTGTCACGCCCGGTGTGCATAATGACAAGCCCGGCGCCGGTCTCGGCAGCGACGCGCGCGATGCCCGGCTCGCGTTGCAGGCCCCAGACATCGTTGACGATATGGGCGCCGGCGGCGACGGCAAGTCGGGCGGTATCCTCACGATAGGTGTCTACCGAAATCAGCGTCTCGCCAAGCCCGGCGAGCGCCTCGATGACAGGCAGCACGCGAGCCCGCTCTTCCTCGATGGCAACCGGGGATGCGCCGGGGCGTGTCGATTCTCCACCGACGTCAATGACGGAGGCCCCCTCTTCCGCCATCCGGCGCGCCTGGGCGATCGCCTGTTCGGGCGCCAAGAACAGCCCGCCGTCGGAAAAACTGTCTGGCGTGATATTGAGGATACCGACGATCACCGCCTTGCCGCCAAGGTCGAGATGGCGTCCATGCGCCAACTGCCATCGCCCTGTCGTCATTGTCGATCAACCATGTGTGATCCGCCAAAGATCAATTCCGTTGCGCTGGCAACGGCCGTAGCGCAAGGTGGGCAAAGAGGCAACATGATGAAACGATCACTGCTTTGCGCCCTGATGCTCGCTTTTTCCGCCCTGCCGGCGGGCACGGCGAGTTTGGTAAAGACATATAGCTATTTCAGCATCGGCGGCAGAACGCTCGATGATATCGGATCCCAGCTTACGAAACTTGGACCTCAGGTGAAAAGCACCGGGATGCGGCATCCAGGCGCCACGCAAATGGCGTTCACCACCCGCGTCAGCTATGCGGAAAAATCGAATTCCTGCGCGATTGCTGACGCCGACGTCACTCTCAAGGTCAAGGTGATCCTTCCCGAGTGGCGCCGCTCGCGCAAGGCTGATGCGGGCGTAAGGCTGTTTTGGGACACATTGTCCGCCGACATCAAGCGCCATGAGGACCGCCATGTCGAGATCGCCAAGAACCATGCCCGCGACCTCGAGGATGCGCTGAAGGCGACCTATCCGCAGAAGACTTGCCAGGAGGCCAAGGCCAAGGCCGCGGAGATCGCCGCCGCTATTCTTGCCAAGCACGACCGGGCCCAGATGCAATTCGATCGCGTCGAGACCATCAATTTCGAAAGCCGCATCCTGCGGCTGCTGCGCTATCGCATGGAGCGCGTCGAGAACGGCCGGCTGCCGGGTTAGCTCAGGCCAGATGGTAAGGTCGATCCTCGTCGAGTAGAAGTGGGGCGTCAGCCGGCAACGCCGAGCTTCTTCTGCAGGCTGGTCGACGAGGTCGTATACTGGAATACGATGCGCTCGCCGGGGCTGACGATGCGCTTGGCTGCCTGCGCCATCAGGGCGACCTCATGGAAGCCCGACAGGATCAGCTTCAGCTTGCCGGGGTACCAGTTGATGTCGCCGACGGCGAAAATGCCCGGTACCGATGTCTGAAATTTCTCGGTATCGACCGGGATCATGTTCTCGTGAAGATTGAGACCCCACTCGGCGATCGGTCCGAGCTTCATGGTCAGGCCGAAGAACGGCAGCATCCGCGTGCACGGCACCTCGGTGTCACCGTCCGGCCCTTTGATGGTCGCGGAGGAAAGCTGGCCGTCGGCGCCGGTCAGTCCCGTCACCTGCCCGACCTGGAAATCCAGTTCCTTCATCTCCTGCATGGCGTACATCTTGTTGACGCTGTCGGGCGCTGCGCGGAACTCCGGCCGCCGGTGGACCAGCGTCACGTTTTTGGCCACCGGCTGCAGGTTCAGCGTCCAGTCGAGCGCCGAATCGCCGCCGCCGACGATGACGAGGTCGTGGCCGCGGAATTCCTCCATCCGGCGAACCGAGTAGAAGACGCTCTTGCCCTCATAAAGCTCGATGCCCGGGATCGGCGGCCGCTTCGGTTGGAACGAACCGCCGCCGGCGGCGATAACCACAACCTTGGCTTCAAACACCTCGTTCTCGTCGGTGATGACGCGAAAGCTGCCGTCCTCGAGCTTTTCGAGGCTTGAGACCATGCGGTTGAAGGTGAAGTCGGGCTTGAACGGCGCGATCTGCTCAAGCAGTCTGTCGACCAGGCCCTGCGCCGAGATCGATGGCTGGCCGGGAATGTCGTAGATCGGCTTTTCCGGATAGAGTTCGGCGCATTGCCCACCGGGCCGATCGAGTATGTCGATCAGATGGCATTTCATGTCGAAGAGGCCGAGCTCGAACACGGCGAACAGGCCGACAGGTCCTGCCCCGACGATCAATACGTCCGTCCTGGTGATATCGGTCATGAACGCGCCTTCGATGCGCGTGACCCCACAAATCGGAATCGATTTCGCTGGGGATCATGCGCCAAATCACAAGTTACAGCGTGCTTGCGTGCCCAAGGCGACGCGCGGCGCTGTAGAGAACGGCGCGACACTGCATGACCATTGGCCCGCTGCCAAGCCGGGGCCGGAAAAAATCGGCACATCTAGCGCTTCAGCCTTGGCGGGCGGGCACGCGCACAACTAGGCCGTCAAGAGCGTCGCGCACCTTGATCTGACAGGAGAGCCGTGAGTTCGGCTGGACGTCGTAGGCGAAGTCCAGCATGTCCTCTTCCATCGCTTCCGGCTCGCCGACCTCCGCCGTCCATGCGTCGTCGACATAGACATGGCAGGTCGCGCAGGCGCAAGCGCCACCGCATTCGGCCTCGATCCCCGGCACGGCGTTGCGGATTGCGTTCTCCATGACGGTCGAGCCGTTTTCGGCATCCACGTCAAAATGTGTGCCGTCATGGGCGATGAAGGTCAGCTTGGTCATTTGTCACCTGAAGGGAGTCGCAGCCGAGATAATCACTCCGGCAGACAAGTCAACTGCCGCGCGAAAGCGGCGCTCTATGCCGTTTTTTCGGAAATGGGTTTAACGGCTGATGGCGGCGACGAAATCGCGGACTTCTTCGATCAGGGAGCCAAGCCGCTTGAGGGTATTGGTATCTTCAGGTTGAAGTTCGATCGCGCCGGCGCAATCGGCAATAGCGAAGGCGCCGATGCCGCGCGCAGAACCTTTCAGCCCGTGCGCCAGAAGCAGTCTTTGCTTCACATCGGCGTCGACGATCCTGTCGCGAACCGACAGCGCCTGCTGCACGAACAGCGCCAGCACCTCCTGTTCGAGGCTGCGGTCGCCCATTGTCTGGCGCGCCAGATGCGCCAGGTCCACCGGCCGCGACCCAGCCGTTCCCGACACGTCGCCGCCGGGCATCGAGAAGGCAATGCCGTTTTCGCCACGCATGAATCTGCAACTCCGTTCTTCCACTGCCGCGAAAAATAGGCCCATCCTGTGGACGACGGGTTAATGATTGGCCCGGAAAAATGTTGCGATAGCGGCGCCGGAATCACAGTTTCGTTAACCTTATATTTAAAGTTTTACGTATCGCGCCGAATGCATGTTTTCTTTACCCCGGTGTGTCATTACGATACGACAGGTCCATTTTCAGCCTCTTGCGTGGGACACGAAAAGCAGAATCAATAAGTCCCGCGGCAGCTTGTACAGGGTAGCGAAGGCATGGCGAAGAAAACAACGACGACGAGAACGCTCGACAACGACGTAGCCAGGGAACTCGAAAAAGCACTTGAGATCGATCTGAACGGCGATGCCGGCGTCGACCTCGACATCGCAGCGTCGATGGAAGATCTGGAAGCGCAGATATCGCAGGCCGCCGACGAGTTGGCACGCGAAGGCCGTAACCAGGATGCCGAGCCTGTCGCCAGCCAGAGCCAGAATGCCGAGCCTGTCGTCAACCAGAGCCACAAGACAGAGCCTGCCGCCAACCAGGACCAGAAAGCCGAGGACCAGAAAGCAAAGCCCGCGGCAAAGGCCAAGCCGGCTGAACTGCTGCGCCCTGTGGAAACGCGCAATGGCACGCAGCCGGCCGGTTTCACGCCGGCCAATGACCCTCGTCAAAAAGATTACAAGACGCTGCTGCACACCCTCAATCGGCGTGCCTCGAACACGATCTATTGGGTCGTGGCGCTCGTTTCGCTCGCCTGGATCGCGGGCGCCGGTGCATTGGCCAACCTGCTGTTTGGACCAGGCATCTGGCAAATCCGAACGCCCGGCCAGTTTTTCGCCCGTCCCGAACTGATCGGCCTGGCGATCGCTGCGATCCTGCCCGTGCTCCTGTTCTGGGCGTTTGCAGCCATGATTCGCCGCGCGCAGGAGATGCGCATTGCGGCTCAGTCGATGACGGAAGTGGCCTTTCGCCTGACCGAGCCGGAAAATATTGCCCAGGATCGCGTCATGATGATCGGGCAAGCCGTCCGCCGCGAGGTGGCGGCCATGGGTGAAGGCATCGAGCGCACGCTTGCGCGTGCCGTCGAGCTCGAAACCCTGGTCCACAGCGAGGTGAACCAGATCGAACGCTCCTACTCGGAGAATGAGTCGCGCATCCGCTCGCTTGTCGACGGGCTGGGCAGCGAGCGCGAAGCGGTGGTCACCCACGCCGAACGCGTGCGCGCCTCGATCACCGGCGCGCATGAGACGCTGAAGGACGAAATCGGGGCTGCCAGCGACATCATTCGCGACAGCATCCTCAACGCCTCGACCAACCTGTCGATGACGATCACCAATTCCGGCGACACGCTGATCGACAGAATCAACCAAAGCTCGCTGTCGATCTTCGATTCGGTGGAGGGCCGGCTCGAATCGATCACGGAGCGGCTGTCGACCTCCGGCGAAGCCTTCGCCAGCCTTCTCGATACACGCATCGCCAAGCTGACGGACACGACCGACGGCCTCACCCGGTCGCTGACCGATCTGCTCGATGATCGGACCTCCGGCATGGTATCGCTGCTCGGCGGCGCCGCGCGTACGCTCAACTCCGAATTTGAAGCCAGCCTTGACGGCATCGAGCGGACGCTGGCCGAACGCGGCCAAGCGCTGATCAGTGAATTCCAGACCCGCGCCGAAGCGCTGGACACCGGCACCCAGAAGCTCAACGCCGCGCTCGAGGCTCGCGCACGCCAGATCAACGAGACGCTGGTCGAGCGCGCGCGCGAAATCGCCCATACCTTCCAGGAGAGCAAGGAGACGCTGTCGGCGATGATCGATCAGGGCAAGACCCAGATCGGCGCCGACATGGCCGACATCGTTTCGTCGACTTCGTCCATGCTTGAAGCACGCGCCGGCGATTTCGCTGGGCGCATGGAAGCGGCCCGTCATGTGGTGTCGCGCTCCTTCGACGCCGACATCCAGCGGCTTGCCGATGCCCGCGTCGGCATCGAAGAAGCCGTCGAGAACCACAGCCGCAAGCTTTCCGAAAGCCGCGAACGCATGGCGGCGGCCATGCAGGCCGATCTGGCGAAATTCGCCGAAAGCAGCGCCGGCATCGACGCGGCTGTAACCGACCAGGTGCAGAAGCTTGCCGAAGGCCGCAACCTGATCTCGCGCGCCCTCGAAGAGGATCTGCGCAAGGTCAACGAGTCGCGCGCCACCATCGATGCTTCGCTCGGCAGTCATCTCGAACGACTCGAAGAGGGCCGCAACAGGCTTTCACAGGCCTTGAACGAAGACTCCGGAAAACTTGTAGAAGCCCGCACGATCATTGATGAAATGGTTGCCGGACACGTTGGCAAGCTCGCCGAAGGCCGCAGCATCCTTTCACGCGCCCTCGAGGCCGATCTCGGCAAGCTGGCGGACAGCCGCGCCAGCATCGACGGCCTGGTCGCCGGTCAGGTCGAGAAGATCGCCGAAGGTCGCGCCATTCTCGCCAAGGCGTTGGAGACCGACATTGTCGGCATCAAGGATCTCATCGAGAGCCATTCCGCCAAACTGGCGGAAGACCGCAGCCTGCTTTCGCGCTCGCTTGACGGCGACCTGTCCGGCATCCGAGGCTTGATCGAGGACCATTCGAGCAGGCTCGCCGACGATCGCAGCCTGCTTTCGCAGACGCTCGAGGCAGACCTCGCCAAATTGGCGGAAAGCCGGTCGAGCATCGACGGGCTGGTTGCCGGTCAGGTCGAGAAGCTGGCCGAAGGCCGCGACATCCTCAAGCGCGCGCTGGAATCCGATCTCAACACGATCAAGGACGTCATATCAGGCCAGTCCGAAAAGCTGGCGGAAGACCGTGGTCAGCTCTCGAAGGCGTTGGAAACCGACCTGCAGAGCGTGAATGGCCTTATCTCCGATCA